>QNYF01000055.1 GCA_003978695.1 Desulfobulbus sp.
GAATCTTCTCTCTGGAATCTTTTCCCGGAAGCCGATTGCATGATTTACGGTCATACCCACAGGCCGGTCTGTCACCATACAGCCGGCAAACTCATCATAAACCCGGGCAGTTTCCAGACAACAGGCAGGTACGGAGCACCAGGTACCTACGCGATCCTTGAAGTCGGAGAAACCCTCAAGGCTGTTTTGCATGAGGTTCCAATACTGTCATGAAAACAAAAAATCTCTGGACCCCATGGCGCATGGAACATGTGCTTGGTCAGGCAAAAAAAGTTCCGGGCTGTCTGTTTGAGCCTCCTGGTGAAACTGCAACAGATCCGGACTTCCTGCTTCTTTACCGGGATGCCATGAGCGTGGTGCTGCTTAATCGTTTTCCCTATGCCAACGGACATCTGCTGGTTGCCCCCAGACGCCACCTCGCAGACATTACGGAACTGTCACAAGACGAAAACCAGGCTCTCATGACCATGTTGCAGACCTGTTGTACAATCCTTAAGACGCATCTCAAACCCCACGGATTCAATATCGGCCTTAACCTTGGTGAGGTTGCCGGCGCAGGCATTGCCGATCACCTCCATTTTCACATTGTCCCCCGCTGGCAGGGGGATCATAATTTCATGACCGTGACCAGTGACATCCGCACCATTCCCCAGCATATTGCCCACACCTTCACCCAGCTTCAACCGGACTTTGCCCGAATAGCCGCAGAGAGGCGTTGACGTTATGACTGCCAAGCAACCTGTCAAACTCACCCCGATGCTCAAACAGTATCTGGAGATAAAAGAGCAGCATCCGGGTACTGTTCTTTTTTACAGAATGGGTGATTTTTATGAAATGTTCTTTGAGGACGCCCATACCTGCTCCCGGGTCCTGGGGATAACGCTCACCTCTCGCAGCAAGGATGATGCCAACAAAGTCCCCATGTGCGGAGTCCCATACCATGCCCTTTCCAGTTACCTCGGCAAGATGGTCAAGGCCGGTTACAGAGTAGCAATATGTGAGCAGACAGAAGATCCCAGACAGGCCAAAGGCATTGTAAAAAGAGAGGTCGTCCGTATTGTCACACCGGGTGTCACCACCGACGACCAGCTGCTCGACGAGAAGAATAATACCTTTGTCTGTTCACTCTGTTTTGCCCGTAAAGGAAAAAAACTCACCTCGGCAGGCCTCAGCTTTCTTGATGTCTCAACCGGCAATTTTCTGGTCAGCGAGATTGCACTCGCACACAATGCATTGACTCCGGTTATTGACGAAATAACCCGCATGCAACCGGCTGAACTGCTCCTGCCAGCAGAGTCAACAGACAGTTTATCCGAACTGACCGACACCCTGACCACCCTCCTGGGAGGACTGTGTGTCACCTCTCACCAGGATCATTTCTTTGAATACGACAATGCCCTGACCACCCTCACAGAACATTTCCAGGTCAACAATCTCGCCGGATTCGGCTGCCAGGACAAACACACCGGAATCTGCGCTGCCGGAAGTCTGCTCAGCTATATTCAGCAGACTCAGAAAACCGAACTTACCTATATACGGCAGTTACAGCCCCTGGCACGTTCGGGCTTTCTGGTGATTGATGAATCTTCACGCCGCAACCTGGAACTCACGGAAACAATCATTGGCGGCAAACGAAAGGGATCATTGCTCTGGGTGCTTGACCTGACTAAAACCCCCATGGGCGCAAGACTTCTCCGTCAACGTTTACTCTTCCCTCTGCAAAACCGGGACAAAATCATTGAACGACTCGCAGGCATAGAACACCTCCTGGCAGATCCGAAACTCTGCCGCCAGCTCCAGGAAGGGTTGAGCTCCATCTATGACCTGGAAAGACTCTGCAGCCGCCTCTCTCTTGGCCATGGCAACGCCCGTGACATGGATGCGATGAAACTTTCCCTTGGTCGCCTGCCAAAACTCAAACAGCTCCTTGAGCAGGCGGAAGAGGGCATCCTGCGACGTCTTGGCAACGAGCTTGATCCCATAACGGATCTTTATGAACTCATCCATGCTGCCATTCGTGGTGACGCACCAATAACACTTCGGGACGGCAATCTCATATGTGAAGGATTTAACGAGGAACTCGACGAGCTGATTATCCTGCTAAGAGACGGCAGACAACTCATTTTAGGTCTTGAGGCCAAAGAACGGGAACGCACGGGAATTGCCAAGCTCAAGGTCGGATTTAACAAGGTGTTCGGCTATTATTTTGAAGTCAGCCGTGCCCAGTCAGGAACCATCCCCGAGGACTTTATCCGCAAACAGACCCTGGTCAACGCAGAACGGTTTATTACTCCGGAGCTCAAAGAGCTGGAAAATAAAATTTCTTCAGCCCAGGAACGTCGCCTTGAGCTGGAATACCAGCTCTTTCTCGAAATTCGCGGAAAAATTTCCGCCCAGAGCGACCGGCTGCTGGCCACGGCTGCAACCATAGCCAGAGTTGACTGCCTGACAAGCCTTGCAGAGGCTGCCCATCGGTACCACTACACCCGTCCGGCCATCACCGATAGCGACACCATTTCAATAACCGAGGGGCGGCATCCGGTTATTGAACGCTCCCTCGAAGCGGGCCGTTTTGTCCCAAACGATGTCCTCCTTAACCAGAAAGACAATGAGCTGCTTATTATTACCGGGCCCAACATGGCCGGGAAATCTACAGTTCTTCGCCAGACAGCGCTCATTGTTCTCATGGCCCATATCGGCAGTTTTGTCCCTGCTGACAAGGCGGAGATATGCCTGGTCGACCGTATTTTTACCCGGGTTGGAGCCATGGACGACCTGCGGCGCGGCCAGTCAACGTTTATGGTAGAGATGAACGAAACCGCAAATATCCTCAACAACGCCACTGATAACAGTCTGGTTATTCTTGATGAAATAGGCAGAGGAACATCTACCTATGACGGACTTGCCATTGCCTGGGCAGTAGCTGAGGAACTGGCCGAAAAAAACGGGCGGGGTGTCAAGACGCTGTTTGCCACCCACTACCATGAACTTACCGATCTTGCCCGCACAAACCAAAGAATCCAGAATTATTCCATAGCCGTCCGTGAATGGAATGATACGATCATTTTTCTCCATAAGCTGGTCAGTGGCGGCACCAACCGCAGTTACGGCATTCAGGTCGCAAGCCTTGCCGGCGTTCCAGACAATGTCGTGCAACGGGCCCATGAAATACTAGCAAACATTGAAAAAGGAGAATTCACGCCAACCGGGGAACCAACCCTTGCAGCCTCAAAAAAGACAAAGAAAAAAACACACCCCTGTCAACTGCCACTCTTTCCCCAAAAAGATGATCCTCTTCGGAAATTGCTGAAACAAATGAACCCTGATGAGCTTTCTCCAAGGGAGGCACAACAACTGCTCTACCAGATTTTTGACCTTTTGGACAACGAGCATGGATAAACAATACCGACTATTTATTTTACCTCTCCCTCACAATAGGGTATATTTTTTACATTAATCCTGAGAAAAATTCAGCGACTGCTTATGTTCTTTGCCTCTTTCCCTGCCAGCACCAAACGAAACCTTCCGGCATATACCTGCCTGCTAATGGCGGCCCTGCTGCTGTTATTCTCTACTCCAGCCTTTGCATCCTCTGCCGGGGACAAGGCCATGAGCAATCCCACCAGTCAGGCGGAAGAACAGTACAAGGCTGCAAAGGATGTCTATTTCAACCTCAAACGAACTCCAGCCCAGTCCCAAAGTCGCGCTCAATGGCTCAAGGGAATTCTTCCGTTTCGAAAGATATATCTGGCCGCCCCGCAAAGTAACCTGGCCCCTTCCTGCCTGTACATGATTGGCCGGATGTATCGCCAGATGTATGAACGCTTTAAGGTGCCCCTTGACATTGATGAATCCATCAATTATTTCAACGATGTGGCCAGTAAATTTCCCGGTAGCAGCCTGGCAGACGACGCCCTGTTCATAATTGCGGAGATCGAGCTTTCAGACAAGAACAATCCTGAACAGGCCGCACATTTTTTTCAGGAAGTTACCTCTAGGTATCCCAATGGAGACAAGAGCAACCAGGCCTACAGCCAGCTCCAGGCCGTTGCCGACAGGCATAATCTCAAACTTCCTGAAAAAACCGTTACCGAACAGATCGGCCATGATCTTGTCAACCTGCAGCCTGTCCAACACTGGTCATCCAGTGATTACACCCGCATTGCTGTCCGGGCCTCTGAACCCGTGCATTATTCCACCCGTTTACTGGAAATGACAAATGACCAGCCAAGGCAGCTGTGGATAGATTTTGACCAGAGTTATATTCCGCCGGAAGCACGCTCGCCCCTGTCCATCGAAGACGGATTGTTAAAACAGGTTGCAGCTGAACAGTATAACGAGACAACGGTTCGACTTATTCTCGATATTGAATCAATTGCTGATTACAAGGTGTTTAATCTCAACGACCCCTTCCGGGTCATCATTGATGTACGGGGAGAAAAAAAGAAACAGGCCAAAGCAGCTCCGCAGGAATCTGTCCTTCAGGAGATAAAGCCACCCGAAAAAGCCCCGGCACCAGTCGTTGTCAAACCAGCCGAAACTGTTAAAACGGCAAAAAGGGGTACTCTTCCAGGACCGGAGGTGTACATCACCCTTGAAGACAGAAAAAAGGTCAAACCAACAGGACGAGTTGCCTTACCGTCAGGAACAAAAAAAACAACCCGGCACTTTGAACAAAACTCACTTTCCCTGGCTCAACAGCTTGGCCTTGGCATACATCGCATAGTGATTGATCCCGGTCATGGCGGGAAAGACCCCGGTGCCATGGCCAATCACCTGCAGGAAAAGGATATTGTTTTAAGTGTTGCCAGAAGAACTGCGAAAATATTACGGAAAAAATATAACTATGAGGTCATCCTGACCCGGGAAAGAGACGTGTTTATCCCTCTGGAAGAGCGCACGGCAATTGCCAATACAAAAAACGCTGACCTGTTTGTCTCAATCCACGTTAATGCCCATCCCAAAAAAACGACCAGAGGCGTGGAGACCTTTTACTTGAACCTGGCAACAAATACAGAAGCCATGCGGGTAGCTGCCCGTGAAAATGCCACCTCAACCCATAACATAAGCGAAATGCAGGATATCCTTTCTGATCTGATGCAGAATGCGAAGATCAAAGAGTCTTCCCGGCTGGCAGAGGCTGTTCAGTCTACGCTGGTCAATGGCATGAAACAGCACCACTTCCACATGACCAGCCTGGGAGTCAAGCAGGCTCCGTTTTATGTGCTGATTGGTGCTGAAATGCCCGCAGTCCTTGCAGAAATATCCTTTATTACCAACCCGGAAGAAGCCAAACTCCTAAAGGATGTCAACTACCTGCAGGCCATTGCCGAAGAGATTGCCGCAGGCGTTGCCAACTACAGCATTCAACGACGGACAGCCGCCCTGTAGAGCTTTTTCTGCCTCTATAACGGCTAACTCAGCGCTTTTTTAATCCGCACCATTGCACGCTCAACGTTTTCATGGGAATTAAAAGCAGACAAGCGAATATACCCCTGGCCGCATTTGCCGAATCCGGCACCCGGTGTACAGACGACACCTGCCTTATTTAAGAGCATATCAAAGAATTCCCAGGAATCACGATCACCCCATATCCAAATATAAGGTGAGTTATCCGCTCCGGCAAAGCTGTAACCGAGTTTGCCGATTGCACTGGCAATACGATCTGCGTTTTTTAAGTAATAGCCGACAAGATCTCTGACCTGGGCCTGCCCCTCTGCGGAATAGACGGCCTCAGCAGCTCGCTGCACCGGATAGGAAACACCGTTGAATTTTGTACAATGCCTGCGATTCCAGAGAGGGTGAACAGGCTGCTCGCCTCCTCTGCTGTCATAGGCCATACACTCTTTTGGCACGACGGTATAGGCGCAGCGGGTTCCGGTAAAGCCGGCATTCTTGGAAAATGAACGAAACTCAATGGCGACTTCACGTGCCCCTTCTATTTCATAAATGGAATGGGGCAGAGCATCATCACGAATAAATGCCTCATAGGCCGCATCAAAAAGAATAAGTGCCTTATGCTCCTTTGCGTAGTCTACCCAGGATTTAAGCTGCTCTTTTGTCGCGGTAGATCCGGTGGGGTTATTGGGAAAACAGAGATAGATCAGATCAACCGGCTCCTGGGGCAGCTCCGGAACATACCTGTTCTCCTTTGTTGAGTCGAGATAGACAAGACCTTTATAACGCCCGTCAGCAAATGCACCTGTCCGGCCGGCCATTACATTGGTATCCAGATAGACAGGATATACCGGATCAGGGATGGCAATCCTTGCGTCCACACTGAAGAGTTCCTGAATGTTCCCTGTGTCACATTTGGCACCGTCTGAAACAAAAATCTCATCAGCAGATATTTCCGCTCCCCGCGCCTGAAAATCGTGGGCGGCAATGGCTTCCCGCAAAAAGAGATACCCCTGTTCAGGGCCATATCCGCGAAAACTGCTGTCTGTGGCCATTTCATCTACTGCCGAATGAAAAGCATTAACACAGGCAGCAGGCAGAGCCTTTGTCACGTCGCCAATGCCAAGTTTGATGACATCCATTTCCGGATGGGCCTCCTGAAAGGCGGCAACCCGTTTGGCAATATCGGAAAAAAGATAGGAGGCCTGTAATTTCAGGTAATGTTCATTAATTTTCAGCATGTATAAAACTCACTCTCAGGTTATTCACTTCTTTGATCTTCCAACTACATTTCAACAATCACTCTGTCATTAAAATCATAGGCATCGCTTGACAGATCATAGTCCAGTCTGCCGGCATGCACATCAAAGTGAGGTCCTTTGATCTCAACATCAACAGGACAGACAACCATCTTGGTCGCATCATAATAATGGAGAAGGTCGGTAAAAAGCTGTTCATGGGCTGCCGGTTTTTCCACGACCACACTGTCAATCAAGATCAGGTGCCGGTCATCCATGAGATAGGTTCCCCGGTCACTGGTAATTGCCATGGGTGCTTTCCCCTTGCTTGTATAACGGGCATCAACATCAATCATACCGATTTCCCGATCAGACTTACCGGTAAAGGCACGCTTGGCCTTAATCCGCCACTCAACCTGCCCATTCGTTGACAGAGTTATACCAATATTATCCATAATAAAATTCTGCGTCTGTCTTTTATAGGCCTCAGCAACCTTGGCGTCATACCCACCCCGGGGCTTCAAGAAATCAGCGACATAGCCTTTCCATAAAGGACTGCTGAGCATGAATCCAAGTGGAATCATCCATAACAGATTTCGGGGATTTTTCATCATTGACTGAACCCGGCAAGAATTGAGGACCACTGCCCCCGAGCTTCAAGGATAAGCTCACAAACCTCACGCACCGCACCATGACCACCAGCTCTTGTGGCGGTATAATGAACCCGCTGTTTTACCTCCGCAACGGCATTGGCAGGAGCAAAAGAACAGCCGACCTTCAAAAGCACGGGCAGGTCAAGCAGGTCATCACCCATAAACGCTGTTTGTTCTGCCGACAGCCCGGTTTTTTCAAGGAGTTCACCGTAAGCGGTAACTTTGTCACTGCGCCCGGCATATACATGGGCAAAACCAAGATCCTCTGCCCGCCGGGCAACAGCTCCGGAAAGACGGGCGGTTATAAGCCCCACGTCAACTCCCGCATCCTGCAAAAGACGCAGCCCGAAACCATCCTGGGTGTTAAAAGCTTTTGTTTCTCCGCCATCTGCGGAATACAGAAGTGTTCCATCTGTAAGGACACCATCAACATCCAGCAGCAGAATTTCAATTTTCCTGGCCCGAACAAGATTTTCCTGCCAGGCACGGCTTCTGGCAATTGGTTTTTCCCGCTCCATGGCACGTTCCCGTAGAGCCTGGGTCAAATTGCAGTCGGAATACCCGTCAGGGCCCACAGGGCAAGACTCACTGGCCATTCACCACACCATTGACAGCTTCCCGAACAGCCAGCAACTGCCTGAGCAGAGGTTCGACCTGAGCAAGGGGCCAGGAATTGGGACCATCACACAAGGCCTTGTCCGGGTCAGGATGCACTTCCATAAAAAGGCCGTCAATGCCAGCGGCCACTGCTGCACGGGTCAGGGGTGGAATAAACTCACGCTGGCCACCTGATTTTCCACCAAGCCCACCGGGAAGCTGCACAGAGTGGGTAGCATCATAAATAACCGGGCAGCCTAAAGAACGCATCACAGGCAGAGACCGCATGTCCACAACCAGATTATTATAGCCAAAGCTGGCGCCTCTTTCGGTCAGTAGAATGCGTTCACAACCGGCATCACGCAACTTATTGACAGCGTGTTCCATGTCCCAGGGGGAAATAAACTGACCTTTTTTTAAATTAACTGTTTTGCCCGACTTGGCAACAGCAACCAGCAGGTCGGTCTGACGACAGAGAAAGGCAGGAATCTGGACAATATCAAGCATGTCCGCGGCAAGTTCAACCTGTGAGGTCGCATGGACATCAGAGACCACCGGCACTCCCACTTCATCACGAATACGGCCAAGCTGACGCAGCCCTTTTTCAAGACCAGGGCCCCGAAATGAATCAAGCGAGGTGCGATTGGCCTTATCAAAAGAGGCCTTAAAAACGTACGGTATCCCAAGCCTTTTGGTAATTGCTTTCATCTCCTGGGCAATTTCCCAGGCCATCTCACCGGATTCCAGCACACAAGGGCCGGCCAGCAGGAGCAGCGGCTGATTCGGCCCGACTTTGATGACCTCTTCACCGGCTAGAGAATTGATTGTCACTGTATTCATAAACTGTCAACATCCATAGACTGTGTTGCAGACCACTCTGCTGAAATAAACATTCATGTAGGTGCAAAAAA
>QNYF01000155.1 GCA_003978695.1 Desulfobulbus sp.
GCGATCTGTCGACCCCGGCTTGATAAACCATTTTTACGCAAGCCTGAGTAAGGCATTTACAGCAGCAACGGCCACCGGAGTTCCACCCTTTCTGCCAAGGGCCGTTATATAGGGGTAGTCCTGGTGAAACAGAATCTCTTTAGACTCTGCTGCGTTGACAAACCCCACCGGGACTCCGATCACAAGATCTGGTGAAAAGGTTCCCGCTGCAATCAGCTCCATGGTCTTGAGCAGAGCTGTGGGTGCATTGCCAATGGCCACAATGCCGATGTTGTCATCCTGTGCAAGCTCCATGGCAATCTCTGAACGGGTTTTGTTGTTTTCTCCGGCAAGACGAGCAGTCTCTTTGTCAGTTATACGGCAGATGATCCTCCCACCAAATTGTTCGAGCAGACCTCGGGAAATTCCTGCCACAGCCATATTCACGTCAACAAGAATGTTCTTACCGGCACGAATTGCTGCCAGACCAGCTTGAACACCATCTTGTGCAAAACGCATATTCCCGGCAAAGGAAAAATCGCCCGTAGCATGGATGCAGCGGCGTACCACGGCAAATTCGTCCTGGGAAAAAGAAGTTACGCCGATTTCCGATTCGATAATTCTAAAACTCTCGGCCTCGATCTCCAAAGGGCCGATCTGTTGTATTTTGGGAAGGGTCATAAGATGCGAATCAAGGTTGAGGATTCAGGTTCGGGTTTTGCATCATGCCGACAAAACATGCTGCAGCCTCAGGGGTTCTCCCCCAGTGCAGATGAACATATCCTGCCAGGGTATTGTTGATTACATAGCCTTCTCTGCGGCCATCATCCAAAATATAGCCCCGTCGAATCTCTTCTGGCATGACATCAATTGCCGAGTAATGAAATTCATGGCCATAACAGGTAAAGCCAGGAGGTCCCAACAAGGTTTCCTGCTCAACTGTAATCCGGCGATACCCGAGCCTGCGCAGCTGTTTTTCCATAAACGCCTGCACAGGATACACACCAACCATGGGATAAACAACCCCGTCAACATCCTGTATTGATGAGGTGAGATACATAAACCCGCCACATTCGCCATATACTGGTTTCCCGCTCCGGGAAAACTGAAGTATTTGTTCACGCATGGGCTGATTGGCAGCAAGGGTTTCTGCATGCAACTCGGGATAACCGCCCCCCAGGTACAGGCCATCAAGATCTTTGGGCAATGCGTCATCATGAAGCGGACTAAAATAAAATATCTCTGCTCCTGTTGCCTGTAACATATCCAGGTTGTCCTGATAATAAAAACAAAATGCCTCGTCCCGGGCCACACCAAGCCGCACCCCTCCTTTTTTGGAAGAGTTGCCAAAAAGATGGGATGGTACAGGAGATGCTGCGGACTGCTCTGCAATTTCCTGCAACCGCTCAAGGCGGATATTTTCTTCCGCAAGTTCAACAAGCCGTTGTCTGTTAAGATCAACTTCCGCCCCCATGTGCAGCCCCAGATGCCTTGACGGCAGGCTGATTGTGCTGTCGCGGGGGATGGCACCGATAATTCCGGTCTGGCAATGCTCCTCGATTGCCCCGGAAATCATCTGATAATGACGCTCGCTGCCCAGCCGGTTAAGTATAACCCCGGCCACCCGTACAGCCGGGTCAAGAGATTCAAACCCTTTCACCACTGCAGCCACACTTTCTGCAGCAGAGCGCACATCCACAACCAGTAGCACCGGAATATCAAGCAGAGTTGCCAGCCGTGCCGCCGAGCCGTTACCCCCGTCAAAGAGTCCCATAACCCCCTCGATAACAGAAATTCCGGCAACAGGGGCATGGGCTGAAAAACACTGTCGGACAAACTCTTTACCGCACATCCTCACGTCAAGGTTACGTGAAATACTGCCGGTGACCAGCCGGTGCAGGGTCGGATCGATAAAATCAGGTCCGCTTTTAAAGGGCTGAACATTAATGCCCCGCCGGCTGAGAGCCGCCATTACAGCAAGGGTTATGGTGGTCTTGCCGCAGCCCGAATGGGTGCCGGCTATGATGATTGCAGGACGGTTCTCACTCATTTTTGTAACTATTCAGGTAACACCACGACTTTGACATAACGTGGTCTGTAACTGTTCAGATGTGCCCCATATTGTGGCAAGCAGGCCAACGAACTATAGTCTGCCTATGTGAGGCGGTCTGATTGTCGCAAGATGGGGCACAGCTGAACAGTTACTCATTTTTGTAATTTATCCAACGGGTAGAGCAGATTAAAAACCGTGTCAATTCCTTTAATCAGGCCAAGGGTCGGACGGGAAACCAGTTTTTCATCCACCAGAAACACCTGGTGGTTACGGATAGCCTTGATGACCTGGAATCCGGGCTCCCTGATAATCAGATCAACACTCACCGGATTCATGCGGCCTTTCTGGGCCAGAAATACATCAATTTTCTCAGCCCTGGCAAGAATCTTTTCCTTGCCATAGGCCGCAATATTTGTCTTGCGCACCTGCAGGGCATCGGTTGCCACATTTATGCCACCCGCAGATTCCAGCACAAAGATAGCCATGGAGCCGGGGGCAAAAGTCTTCATCCGTTTATGCATTGACTCAAAATAGACCTGTTTCCGATCCTGGTCAGGGATATGATCCACCTGCAAAGCAATTTCAGCAAGACCTGCCCCAAATGCTGCAATCATCTGTTTGGCTTCTGCAACATGACCAGATAACTTTCCCAGGTTCTCCCAATAGCGGAACAGCTCATCCATGGAGGAGGGCTGTAAAGAGACCACAGCCACACCGCTTCTGGTAAGCCGCTCAACCAGTTGAGGATAGCCCCGGCTGATCATGGGACGGATCAGCACCAGATCAGGTTTCAAGGCCAGTAGACGTTCCGGGTCGTCGCGAAAACTTATACGGGGCAAACCGGGCAGTTGTCTGTCGCTGCGTCCCACAGCAATAATTTGTGATCCCGCTCCCATATCAATCAGGTTGCGGGTATGTGCCCCATAAAGTGATATAATCCGGGTAAACGGTTTTTCCAGGAGAGTCACCCGACCATCGTTGTCCACAAGAGGAGCCGCAACAACAGAACCAGCAGATATAACAACAAAAACCAGCATGAAATAACGTACAATTCTACCAACAGCCATCTTATCCTCTAGAGAGACGATAACTTACCTGTTTACAGCCGGAAAAATCATCCTGCCGCACCCTGGCCTCTACCCCGTAGACTTTGTGAATGAGTGCCGCATTCAACGCCTCTTCTACACTGCCCGTGTAAACCAGTTCTCCCCCGCGCAAAAAGATCAGCCGGTCACAAAAAAAACCGGCAAGGTTTAAGTCATGCAGAGCCGCGACAACCGTCAGTTTACCGCTGCGTACCCGTCTTCTGATGGCTTCGAGAATAGCCAGCGAATGATAAATATCCAAATTGGATGTGGCCTCGTCCAGCACCAGCACTTCCGGGTTCTGGGCAAGCGCCCGGGCCACAGCCACCCGCTGTTTTTCTCCGCCGGAAAGCTGGGTAACGGAGCGTTTACCAAGGGAGGCAATATCAAGTTCTTCCATCACTTCATCAACCAGAAGGTGATCTGCTCTGCCAAGGCTGCCAAAACGAGGTAAGTGGGGATGCCTGCCCATTTCCACCACCTCACGGACTGAAAAACCAAACCGGACAGTAAAATCCTGAGGCACCAGGGCAAGTCTGCGGGCGAGCTGCCGCCCGTGCCAATGCGACAGTGATTGACCGGCAAAGACAATACTGCCTTTTTCCGGGGCAAGCAGGCCGCAGAGCAGGTCAAGCAATGTGGTTTTACCACTGCCGTTTGGCCCGAGAATACCATGACAACACCCTGCCTCTACAACCATATTCAGTTCATCAAGCACAGGTTTCCCTGTGTAGCCAAAACTCACACCTTCAAGCTGCCAGAGTATATCAGAGCCCTTTGCTGCCATCGTGCTGCCTGTTTTTAAAAATAACACAGAATACCGGCCCGCCTATCAATGCCGTCAGTACACCTATGGGAACTTCTGCTGGCAAAACCGCACGGGTGAGGGTGTCGGCAAAGAGTAAAAGCAACCCTCCTCCTAAAAACGAAAGAACTATCAGCCAGCGGTTATCCGGCCCCACCAGATAGCGGAGAAAATGGGGCACAATCAGTCCGACAAAACCAATGATTCCAGATACGGCCACACAGAGGGCGCTCATCAGCGAACAGGTCACAAGGAGTATCCAGCGCAACCGTACCGTGTTGACGCCAATGGTGGCGGCTGCCCGTTCTCCGGTTGCCATTATGTTTAACTCACGGCCAGACATCAGGCAGACCAGAAGCCCGGCAAGGGTCACCGGGAGAAGCAGAAGAATATCTCCCCAGGACACTCCGGCAAGCGATCCCATGAGCCAGAAAATAATTATCCCCACCTGTTCATCAGCGAGAAATTTTAACAAGCCAATGGCAGCAGACAGGATTGCGGCAACAATCACACCGGAAAGAATAAGATTTGTGGACGACAGGCGACGATCGCCACTGGCAAGGGCAAGCACGGCAAAAAGGGTCCCCACGCTGCCGGCAAAAGCAAAAACAGGCACAGAAAAAGATGCGGGCAGAGTCAGCCCGAATACCTGTAACACAATCACAAGGGATGCGCCAAAAGCTGCGCCTGAAGAAATCCCCAGGGTATAGGGATCGGCAAGCGGATTCAACAAAATAGCCTGAAACACCGCTCCACAGACAGCAAGCGCACCGCCAACAAGCACGGCCGCAAAAATCCGGGGCAGACGTACATCGGTAACAACGGCCATGACCACCGGGTCAATCTGCCCGGGTATATGCAGCAGCCTGCCAGACACGGCATGCAGCACCTCAATGGCCGGGACTTCCATAAAACCCATGGTCGCAGATATCACCATGGCACACGGCAACAGCAACAGCAAGACCAGCCCTGTTACCCAGGATCGCCCCGGCCCGCGCATCTAGTTCAGATCAATGCCTGCATCTTTGGCGGCATCGGCAGCATGATTGGCATAGATCTCGGCAACTTTGCTGTTTTCCCCCAGTCCATGCAGATAGGGAATAACCTCAATACCGGCTCTGGTGAGCATGGATTTCCAGGAATCATCGTCTGATCCGGCCATGTCATTGGTGGCATGATCTCCGGCAACAATCATAAAAGCCCGAATAACCACTTTAGTAATTCCTGCATCCTGCAGCTTTTTGAGAACCTGATCAAAGTCAGGATAGCCCTCAACAGTACCGACCACGGTAAGAACATCAGGATAGGCTGCATTCATCTCATGCTGAAACTGCAGATACGAACCGCCGGAGGGAAAAAAATCATTACCATGCCCCATGTACACAAGAGCAGCACCCTCTTTTTTAGCCCGGTCCGCATCTTCTTTCATGGCAGCAACCGCAATTTTAATATCTTCAGCATAGGGATATTTTATGCCGAATGTTCCCAGCATGGGCCGCCCGATCACCAGTTTATGAAAGGGTTTGAATTTTGCCTTAATGGTGTCAATGGACGCCAATGCGTTGACATACGAGGTGAGATCAAGAAATTCTTCTGCCGGGGCAATATGGGTAGGCTGGACAACTATAGAATCAAACCCTTCATCCTGCAGATTGGCAATTGTCGCCAATGGCCCCTGGGCATGCAAAATTTCAGCAGGAACATCGGGATGTTTTTTAGCGTACGAGCTGTCTGAAGCACGTTTCTGCCAGATTTTGCGGATAATGTTTGAGGTAAAGGCAATACGTACCGGCGTGTTTGGATAGCTTTTTTCTATTGCATCCTTGATACCAATCAACCCTGCCAGAGCCGGCTCAACCGTAGTACCAAACATGGCCAGAACAATCGCATTCTTATGGACCACCGCATGCTCCCCCGCAAAAACTGCCTGATTGAAAACAATGGATAACACAATCACCGCAAAAACAAGTACTTTCCTGTTCATGAAAAACTCCTTTTCACGGTCCGGAAACAAAAAACCCCGGACCAATTAAAAATTGATCCGGGATGTCCCTTCTTCTCCCAGATAATAACGCTTTCCCCATCTCTTTGCCAAGATGATGCGGATACTTCTCAGGCAGGTCTTCTGACTTCCGGATCATCCTCCCTCTGCGTCTTCCCATTGGTTGAACCAACAGTGACATAATGCAGAGATTGTCCCCGGTTACAGCGGCGGGCCCGTCCCGGAATTACACCGGGTTCCCTTTTCATCCGTAGTTACGGACACCTGAAAACGAAAACTAGTTTACTCAAGTAATCCGGACAAGTCAAGAACTCACCCAAGCCACGTGTACCGGCGCATTGTTGACAAGACCGGGATATATTAAACCTCACTTAAGCAACCGATAGTTTGAAAAAATGTAACTCTTCAGGAGCACCTCATTTCTTACCCACTTAAATCCTGCTCGAGCAGCCAAGCCATGTAACTGCCTTGTGCACGCAGGGTATGGCAAAAAACAAGCAAGATGTATGTGTTATTGAGGAAAACTTCTTACCTGCCTGCTTGGTCATCTTCACCAAGCCAGTGGTATTTTTTATCAAGTTCGTCAAACCAGAGCACAAGCTGCTGTTGAAAAAGAAAAGCCAGGGCAACAATGACTGCAGTCTGCGAACCAAAAGCGGTTACGGCAATACCAATGGCTATGGGCAGATTACGCAATGAAACGTTGAGCAGCAGGGTTATGCCGTCTCTGCGTTTAAACAAAAGACGCCCCAGTCCCACGCATACTGCAAAAATTCCAGCATACCAGAGAAAAAGGCTGAGCAACGACTGCCCGACAAGTGCTGGATAGTTGAAAAATGTCGGAGCCTTCATGCTGATGCTGGTAAAAACCAGATAGATCAATCCCCATGCGCTGGCTGAAGGAAGCAACGGCTTGATCTCTTTTTTAAACTGCTCCGGAGTGTATCTTTTCAGCAGGAGTTTATAGGTAATGATACCCATACACAGTGGAACAATCACAACCAGGCCCATTGTTTTACCAATATGGAAAATATCTATGGCAACAAAACGTCCAGCCAGCAGGTAAAGATAAACGGGTGCAAGAAGAGTCCCCAGCAGCAAATTGGTAACACTGAGTTTAAGCGATGCCGGAACATTGCCGTCAAAGAGCATGGTAAAAGCGACAACCATGTTACCGCCTGGAATAACACTGAGCAACAACAATCCAATCCGCAGTTCCGGCCAACGAGAGAGTAACAACCAGCCGATGAGCAGGGCAAGAATCGGCAATATCACAAAATTACACACTAAATTCACGGACAGAAGACGAAGATCTCTCAAGCAGAGCAGCTCTCCGGCACGAAACCCAATCATGGCCGGAAAAACTGTTGCCATGGCCACCGGCAAAATGAACTGCTTAAGTACAGACGTATCTATAATAAGCCCCAGGACAAGAGCCGCAAGAATTACCACGGGAATAACGAAGCGAAGGTTTCTCGCTGGAAAGGTAAAGATATTTCTCATTTTCACAATGCTCTTCTTCCTCTGCAGGATTCATGCAGTATTAAAACGACTGTAACTCTTCAGTTACAGTACGGTGGTTCTCGAAGTTTTTCGCACCCACAAAAAGAGTTACAAACAACTTACTCACTGCCATGACTGCAGCCTGAATCGTTTCGCCTGTTGATTATAATACTCCCTGTGGGACGGATCATGCAAGGCCGCTTCCCGCTCTATCACAATGGCTTCATCCACAAAACCATTGGCCCACTTTGCCGAGGCCAGGGTATCAAGAATAAAGCCCTCCTGTCCATTTATACCAACTGCCTTCTGCGCAAGCTGTAATGCCTGGACAGGATCCCGTAAAGATTTTTTCCTTGCTGTCAGCAGCAGCCAGGCCAGATTATTGGCAAGCTGGGCATCATCGGGAGAGAGATCAAAAGCCCTTGTATACGCCTCAATGGCCTTTTGTTCCAGCCGGTTTTCAAGGAATAACTGCCCCAGCAACTGGAATCCCCTGCTGTTTTCCGGTTGTTTTTTCAGTCGGTATTCCAGTACTGCCCTGCCATACCTTGCCCCGGATTCCCGGGCAATTTCTTCTGTCTTCCCCTGATGCAACGCCCAGACACTCAGCACAACACAAACAAAATACAGGACAAGGCTTACATACACTTTGTAATCATGATTTCGAACAATGTACCGATGTCGTTCACATTTATCCAGATAATCAATACGTTCTCCAATGCCGAAATGATGCCAGTTTTTTTTATCACGAATATCCCCGCCCATGGAGGCGATTTTTTCAAAAGAACGGATCAGAGGCTGACTGGTACCCTGAGCCTTAAAAACGTAGAGATCAGCCTGACGTTCAAAATTTCTGATAAAATACCCGAAAAGAAAACGGAAATACAGTACCATAACGACAAGCATCGATACCGCACTCAAAAATGCTATCAACCCTTCCGGAGACACCTCCAGCAGGTCAAGCAGCTGATAAAACCAATCCCTGCCGGTGAAAAAAACGGCAAGAGGCTCCGCAGCCGAACCTGCCAAGACACTAAAACCAAGAAAAAGAAGTGCATAGAGGCCAATATGGATGTTCTTGACGTGACCTATTTCATGGGCAACTACTGATTCCAGCTCGTCTTTATCAAGCATTGCAAGCAATGCTCTGGTAACAAGTAAGTACCTGAACCTTGGTATAATCCCCATTATACCAGCCGTTAAAACCTGGCCTTCAAAGAGAGGCCAGTAGTAAATCTCTGAGGAAAAGTCCTGGCTTCGGCAAAACTTTTCAATCTCACTTCGCTTGTCTCCCTGTTCCAGAGGTTGACAGTTCCAGAGCCTG
>QNYF01000125.1 GCA_003978695.1 Desulfobulbus sp.
AAGAATTCGTAACCATTCAGTTGGCATCACGACTATGGCATAATGTGTGGTACTACCTGGATAGTTACAAAAATTTTAAGTAATGCCAACATAGCACTGGTATCCATTACCTGTCAATAGCCTTCAATCTATCTGGCTGCCAGTCGACTCAAGTCACGGACAGTACAGCCCAATCGTGTCATGTCGGCAATGATTTGTCTCTCATCAAGAAAAGTAAGATCACGATTGTTCATTACTACCCGTCCGTTGATAATGCTGTGGACCACATCACTGCCCCGGGCAGCATACACAACATGCGAGAGTGGATTATACACCGGGGTCAGGTGGGGCTGGTCCATGTCGAGAACAAGAAGGTCCGCTTTTTTACCAACCTCAATGGATCCTATATATTTATCTGCTCCCAGAAGTTTCGCTCCGCCCAATGTCGCAGCATAGAGGGTGGAGGCAGCGTCCATTACCGTCGGATCCATGTGTGCGACTTTATGAATTTTGGCAACCGAGTTCATTTCCGCAAACATATCCACATCATTATTGGAGGCGCTTCCGTCAGTGCCGATCCCGATAACAATACCTTTTTTACTCATATTGACCACTGGCGCTGTACCGGAAGCAAGTTTCATGTTTGATTCTGCACAATGAGCAACGTTTACCTCGTTTTCAGCTAACAGATCCTGGTCATCATCATCGACCATCACACAATGGGCGGCGACCACTCTGTTGTTTAACAGGCCAAGATTATACAAATGTTGTACCGGAGTTGTGCCGTAACGTTCTTTGCAGGTGTTGACTTCGTCCCGGGTTTCTGCAAGATGAATGTGGTATAAGGTGTTGTGCTGGGCAGACTGATCACCAAGTTGACAAAGCAGTCCAGGTGAGCAGGTATACACTGCGTGCGGGTTAACTGTTATTGAGATAAGCGGATCATCGGCATAGGCTGCAATCAGCTCATTTGTATACACAAACCCGTTTGCCAGTTCTCCGTAATTGGGTGACGGGAAATCATAGAGAACTTCACCCAACCAGGCTCGCATGCCTGATTCTGCTGTCGCCCGGGCAACATCTCCGGCAAACAGATACATGTCATTAAAGGTGGTGGTGCCGGATTTTATCATCTCGCATATGGACAACAGCGTTGACTGATAAACCATGTCTTTTGTGAGCTTCGCCTCTACAGGGAAAATATGCTCCTGCAGCCATTCCATAAGGGGCAGATCATCTGCCAGTCCCCGGAAACACGACATTGCTGCATGGGTATGGGTGTTGATCA
The DNA here is from genome assembly GCA_003978695.1 of Desulfobulbus sp. GTDB lineage: Bacteria > Desulfobacterota > Desulfobulbia > Desulfobulbales > Desulfobulbaceae > Desulfobulbus_C. The sequence continues at coordinate 1,268 of QNYF01000125.1, forward strand.
GGCCGGGCATGATAAGCCCATGCGGAGTGTTGAGGTGTTCTGCTTCAGGATATTTTTTATCCAGGCCGGAAGCTATTTCAACTATGGTATCTCCGGCAATGGCAACCGATATATTTTCGGAAAAACTGCCTTCGACCACATCAACAAGATACCTTCCTGAGACAATAAGATGAACTGTATCCATGTCAAAGTCCCTCTATGACCTTAATAATAAGCTGCTGTAACCTCGGCTCTGCTGCAGCTGCCGCCCTGACAATATCATCGAGCAGGATGGGTTCAAAACTATCCGGGTCATTAACATTTGCCACCACCGACAACCCGAGGACCCGCATACCGCCATGAATGGCTGTAATTACCTCCGGCACTGAAGACATTCCCACGCTGTCTGCCCCGATCAGGCGCAAATACCTGGTTTCTGCCGGAGTCTCCAGACTTGGACCCGGTATACATATATAGGTCCCGGTTACAACATCCTCAAAATGAAGACTGACTGCTGCATTTCTGGCCAGGGATTGGAGGGAGGCGTCATAGGGATTGGAAAGATCAGGAAACCTGGGGCCCCAGGCATCAATATTAGGCCCACGTAAGGGGTTGTCACCCAGTTGATTAATGTGATCTGAAAAGATCATTATCGTTCCAGGCGACCAGCTGGTATTAAGACCGCCAGAGGCATTGGTTACAATAAAAATCTCTGCCCCGAGAAGCGACATAACCCGGATGGGAAATCCGACGGTACGGGCGGAATACCCCTCGTAATAGTGGAATCTGCCCTGGAGAATGGCAACTGATTTCCCTGCAAGTGTGCCGCAGACAAGATTACCCGCATGGCTGGTTACTGTTGAACCCGGAAAATGAGGAATGTCATGGTAAGGGATGGATACGCTGTCTGAGAGTGCCTCTACCAGACCACCAAGCCCTGTGCCAAGCTGGATGAGAATTTCTGGTTGTCCGGCAAGGTGGTTACGTAAAAAAGCTGTGGCTTCTTCAGACTGCTGTTGATAAATGGCCATATCAGACATTTTTTTCAGCCTGCTGCGTCAGGAAAGCGCATGTTGTCGAATGTATTCCCTTATCAGCTTGCTCTCTGCAGCCATAATTTCACATCGACTTTCTTTTCCGGCAAGATCTGCAAGAGCAGCGGGCAATGTCACTTCCTTACCAGTGGCTTTTTGTACAGCGTCGCCAAATTTTGCCGGATGGGCTGTGGCAAGGCAGATAACAGGTCTGTCTTGCTTAAGCTCAAGGGCCGCCCGTACGCCGACAGCCGTATGCGGATCCAGAAGATACTGGTGCTGTTTGAAAAACTCTCCAATGGTTGCAATTGTTTCCTCTTCAGATACCGAAAAAGAGGCAAAATCTGCGGCAACCTGATCATGAAGTTCTGAGAGATTCATGCGCCCTGTCCGGGCAAATTCTTCCATGTCAGCTTTGACCTCGCTGCCGTCCTGTCCACGAAGATAATAGAGATAACGTTCAAAATTTGATGCTATCTGTATATCCATTGACGGGCTTGAAGTGTGGGTGACATCACCATGTATCGCATACTCACCTGTGTTGACGAAACGGGTGAGTATATCGTTTGCGTTAGTGGCAAGAATAAGCCGGTTTATACATCCTTCAGGGAGAAGCTGTTTGGCAACATAACCCGCAAAAATATCTCCGAAATTGCCGGTTGGTACTGAGAAATCAACAGACTCAAAACCGGCCTTCCGCAGTTTCAGTGAGGAATAGACATAGTAGACGACCTGAGCCAGTACCCGGGCCCAGTTTATTGAGTTTATTGCTCCAAGATGGTAGGTGTCCCTGAAATCAAGATCGTTGAATAACTCTTTGACAATTGACTGGGCATCATCAAAAGTTCCCTGTACACCGATATTAAACACATTGGCATCAGTGACCGTTGTCATCTGCAGGGCCTGGATCGGGCTGGTACGTCCGTCAGGATGAAGGATAAATATATTTATCCCCTCTTTTCCACGAACACCATAAATTGCGGCACTGCCGGTATCACCTGACGTGGCACCTATAATATTCATAAAGGAGCCGCTTTTTTTCAGCTCATATTCAAACAGATTCCCGAGAAGCTGCAGGGCAACATCCTTAAAAGCAAGGGTAGGTCCGTGAAAGAGTTCTAAAATATACAACTCACCTGCCTTGCGTACCGGGGTCACTTGAGGATGCCGGAAGGAGCCATATGATTTTTCGACCATGACCTCCAGATCCAGCCTTGGCAGGGAACCTGTGAACATGCTGAGCACTTCTACAGCCAGATACTGGTAAGGAAGATTCACCCAGCTGTTCAGTTTTGCAGAAGTAACAGAAGGCAAGGCTTCGGGCAGAAGCAGCCCTCCGTCACGGGCGAGTCCCATCATCACGGCCTCATTAAAATCCATGGAGGGTATGTCGCCTCGGGTGCTTATATAACGCATGTCTTCTCCCGCATAATATTTGTTATGAAAAACAATCAGTAGACAAGATCGGCCACCCCGGTCCGAGGTGCTGATAATAGAGAATAACTCTTAAAACAAGCATCTGTTTTAATTACAGAATAACAGAGAATTTCCTTCCATCTCAGCAGGTTTTTCAAGGCCGAGCAGGGCAAGAATCGTGGGAGCAATGTCTTTGAGAGCGCCTCCGGGGGCCAAAGTGCATTGACGGTGTTTCTTATCCACAAGAATCAGGGGGACCGGGCTCAATGTATGGGATGTAAAGGGTTCGCCTGTTTCCGGATTAACCATTATTTCCGCATTGCCATGATCTGCTGTAACAAGCAATATACCTTCGATTTCCTGCAAAAAATCTGAAATTCTACCAAGACAGGCATCAACTGTTTCGCAGGCAGCGACGGCTGCCTCAAGCACACCCGTGTGCCCGACCATATCTCCATTGGCAAAATTGAGAATAACCATGTCATACGGTAAACCTGCCTGCATTTTCTTTTGAAGAGCAGCAAGCAATGCCTCGGTTACTTCAACAGCGCTCATGGAGGGCTTTAAATCATAGGTGGCAACTTCCCGGGGAGAACCAATGAGGATTCTGTCTTCTCCTGTAAAAGGTTCTTCCCTGCCCCCGTTAAAAAAATAGGTGACATGGGCATATTTTTCTGTTTCGGCAATACGCAGCTGGCGCATACCTGCCTGACTCACCTCCTGCCCCAGAATATGCGTCAGCACGAGTGGAGGAAAAGCCACTGGAAAAGGAAAATCCGCTTCATAACGGGTCATTGTGGCAAATTCCATAAGTGCAGGCCTTCCGGTTACTGGAAAACCGCTAAAATCGGGATCTGAAAAGGCATGACAAAGTTCGCGTACCCGATCGGCACGAAAGTTAAAAAAGAAGATGGCGTCGCCATCTTTAATTAAGCCTACCGGAAGATTATCTGCATCAAGGAGTACAGTCGGTTTGATAAACTCATCTGTCTCGTCTCTGTCATAAGCATCCTTCACAGCCATGACCGGGTCGCAGGCAGTAACGCCCTGCCCTTCCACCATGGCCTGCCATGCTTTTTCCACTCTGTTCCAGCGGGTATCTCTATCCATGGCCCAGTAACGTCCAGACACCGTAGCAATTTTTCCAGAATCGTTTTGTTCTAGTTCTGCCGCCAGTTCCTGTATGAAGCCAAGGCCGCTTGAGGGTGGCGTGTCACGTCCATCCATAAAACAGTGGATTCGTACATCAAGCTGACTCTCAGCAGCCATTGCAAGCAGAGCTTTAAGGTGATTAATATGGGAATGTACGCCGCCATCGGAAAGCAATCCGCAGAGATGAAGTGTTGATCCAGCCTTGTTAACCTGATCAAAAATGTCAGTGATTACAGGATTATTTGCAAAGTCACCCTCTTCAATGGCGAGATTTATGCGGGTGTAATCCTGGTACACAATGCGGCCGGCACCAATATTTAAGTGGCCTACTTCAGAATTACCCATCTGCCCTTCCGGCAGACCAACGAGCCCGTTGTGAGCGACAAGTGTCGTGTGTGGACAGTCTTTTTGCCAGCGGTCCATATTGGGTGTGTCTGCCTGATAAACGGCATTATTTGCTGATGGAGGAGCAACTCCCCAACCGTCTAAAATGGCGAGAATAACAGGAGAATTGCCAGGCATTACTGTTCCTCAGATACCTCAAGACCCATCTCTTCAAGATCAAGTCGTGGCGCATCGTGCCACAATCCCTCGAGGTCATAAAATTGACGGTTGTCTTTATAAAAAACATGGGCGACAATATCGCCGTAATCAAGCAATACCCAGTGACCTTCCTGAAGCCCTTCGGAATGTTTATTATTCACCCGCTTGGAACGCAGTTCAGATTCTATGGCTTCGGCAAGGCCTTGAACATGGCGGCTTGATCGGCCGCTCATAATAACAAAATAATCAGTAAACGAGGAAATTCCCCGCACGTCAAGCACCACAAGATCTTCTGCTTTTGTATCCAGAGCAACCTGCGAACAGATGGTGGCAAGTTCAAGGCCGTTAAGCTCACGATGTTCTTTTTTCAGTCGTCGCATATAGTAATATACTCTGCGGTATCCTTTTTCTCTTTGAGATAATGGAAAGTCTGTTTAAGCGTATAAACAGTACCTGTTGAACAATGATAAACCTTATTTCTGTTTTTTTCTCGTTCTTTTCTTGCGGGGCGGAAATTCAAATGTCAGCTTGCCTTTACTGTCTAAAAGAAGATATGCATCAAACGGTCTTTTTTTCTTGGAGATAAATCCGTTAATCAGTTCTGTTTTACCATCTTTGAGTAATTGTTCCACATAATCACGGTCGATATGGCGGCCAAGAATAACCTTACCTATACGCAGGCCTTTCTTCTTGTCTCCGGTAATGGCTGATTCCGACATAAACGCCATGGGAGTCTCGTAAACAGGAGAGTCATCAACAGGGGATATCCCCAACGGTTCCTGCTTTTTGATCTCGTCCAAATCAAGACTGTCAGTTGAGTCTGCAAATTGAAAATCAACTTTGGAGTTATGTATACGCACTGTAGCGGTAAAAGGCTTTCCTTTTTTTGAACGGAAATCACTGTACGGCCCAAGGGTTTCACCTTTGATGAGACGAACAATTTCATCATCATCCATAATCCTGCCGCCCAGAATTTTCCGAATCATCAGTTTACCATCTTCAGATTCATAGGCTGTGGCTGTCTCAAAAAACTTTTTATTATCCACAGGTGAAAATGATGCCTCATGCTGAGACGGACCATCCCCTTCTTTAACCCTTTCTACAATTTCCGCTGTTTTTGTACGAATTTCCCGCATGAATTGCTCGCGGGTCATTGTCCCTTTGAGAATCTTACTGAGCTTATACTCCCATTCCCCGGTAAGCTCTGGAGAGGCCAGTACATCAATTTTGCGAGCTTCAAGAAGCGATAAAAGCTCAAATGCCTTGCCGGTGGGAACGAGTTCCCGCTGCTCTCGAACTATGTATTTTTCCCCAAGCAGCTTTTCAATAATTGCGGCTCTTGTAGCAGGAGTTCCCAGGCCTCGCTCCTTCATGGCCTCTGCAAGTTCTTCGTCGTCTACAAGTTTCCCCGAATGCTCCATTGCTGAAAGCAGGGTAGCTTCAGAAAATCGGGGAGGTGGTTTTGTTTCATGTTTCTGGTTGTCAATATCTTCACAAAAAACAGGGACCCCATCTGGCAGGGCCTGTAATGTCGTGGCATCACCTGCACCTGCCTTGGCTCCATAGATCGCTTTCCAGCCCGGTTCAATGAGAATCTTTCCTTCTGTGAGAAATGTTTCCTTTTCAACAACGGACAGTCTGCGGGTTTTATGAAAAACAGCCGGCGGGAAAAAAACAGCTAAAAAGCGCTGGACGATCATCTGATAAATCTTCAGTTCCGGTTCTGTCAATGTGCCAGGCAGGCCGGAAGTCGGGATGATGGCAAAATGGTCGCTAATTTTTTTGTCATTAAAAATGCGTTTACTCTTTTTCAGATACTTTTTTTCCAGAGCTTCACGGGCAAAAATTCCATATTGCCATTCCTGTTGTCGTCCCACCACTTTTTTTACCGTTGACAGATAATCTTCCGGCAGGCAACGGCTGTCTGTACGAGGATAGGTGATGAGCTTATGGCGTTCATACAGGGCCTGGGCAAGTCCCAGAGTGTTTTTTGCTGAAAATCCAAACCGTGAATTTGCCTCCCGCTGCAGTAATGTTAAATCGTAGAGGGTGGGTGATGCTTGATTCGTTTTTTTACTCGTCTCTTCAACCTTTGCCTGCTTTCCTGTACATTTTTCAACAATATCAGCAGCTTTTTTTGCATCCCATAAACGATTCTTCCGTCCATGCGGCAGATCAGGATCTTTTTTAAATTCTGTATCTATCCAGAGTCCTTCATACTCTATGGACTCACAGGCAAAGGTCGCATGCAGTTCCCAGAAGTCTGTAGGTTTAAATGCCCTTCGTTCCGCTTCTCTTTTTACAAGAAGAGATAATGTTGGAGTCTGAACGCGACCGCATGGTGTTTTGCGAAAACCGCCATGCCGGGAATTATAACAGGTTAATGCCCGTGTAGCGTTAATGCCGATCAGCCAGTCAGCTTCAGAACGACATAGAGCCGTATCTTCCAGGGTGAGCATTTCTTCATTATCCCGGAGATTGGCCAGCCCCTGACGAATAGCTCTCTGGGTCATCGACTGTAACCAGAGCCTGCGAATGGTTTTATTGGCAACGGATTTAGTATATGCCTGCTTCAAAATATACTTAAAAATCAATTCACCTTCACGTCCCGCATCACAGCCGTTGACAATGACATCAACGTCACGTCGTCGGATAAGTTTGCTTAAGGCATTAAATTGACTCTTGGTGTTGGGGAGAACGGTCAGCGGAAAGGATTCCGGCAGGATGGGAAGGTTGCCCAAACTCCATTTTTTAAAATTGGGATCAATGTCTTCGGGATAGGCAATGGACACCAGGTGGCCAATAGCATAAGAAACAACATGCTCACTGCCCTCGTAATGCGTTTTGGACTTTTTAAAGGAGCCGGGCAGTGCCTTAACAATATCTGCAGCAACACTTGGCTTCTCGGCAATGATAAGTGTTTTTCCCATTATATTCTCTATAGAGTATCAATAATATCCACCCAAAAAATTAAAAATTGCGTGGAGATTTTTTATAAGGACTGAAGAAATTCAATAACGACGGCATGAAATGTTTCAGGCTGATCGAGATAGCAGGGATGTGGCGCACCATCAATAATTACCCGCTTTGCACCCTTAACAGCTGCAAGAAGGGTATCACTGTTCTCAAGAGGGGATATCTGGTCTTCGCCCCCCCAGAGCAGCAACACTGGTAGATCCAGCTGCGATAGCCTGTCTTTGTTTTCTTCAACACCTACCGCGCCGACAAGTATCAGACCTCCTAAAATGCCTGGATGGTTTAAAGCAAACTCCAGAGCAATACGCCCCCCCATGGAGGGGCCGATCAGGACAGGTTTGCTTATCTCGCCCTGTCG
>QNYF01000030.1 GCA_003978695.1 Desulfobulbus sp.
TCCCCGATAGATGAGCACCCCCTCCTGCCCGTCAATAAAGCTCACCTTAGTATCTGCAACAATAACTCCCCGTAATCCTATATTTTTTACATTGGTTGTCATTGTATCCTCCAAATGTTTGTCAGGGAAACAGGGTTCAGGAAACACATTCTCAAGTTCCCGGCAAAGGGAACATTGTAGTACCTGTCTTCTACATTAAGCATTTTTGCTGAGTATTCCAGCGGCCTTTGTCCGGTGCGGCATATATCTCCATACCCGGAGTATATTCTCTGCAATATCTGTCGCGGATTTTCATCCAACCTTACACAATACGACTGCAATAAATAAGCAGAGCCACCGTTCTGTAACTGTTCAAGAGTTCCTTAGATTCTTTCATTGGTAACTCTTCAGCTGCACCCCACCTCGGAGTCGTTGTGCTACCTGAATAGTTACGAAATAACAGAGATATTATGACCAATTTTATTGCCCACTATCATCCCTCCGGCAACCTGAGGTTCAAGCCCCTGCCTCACCGTTCTACAAACAAAAAATATAAGTGCCATTTCGCAAGATCACCCAGGATAGGTCAAAACAGGAGTTTTCCAAAAAGAGCCCCTCTGTTGTGGCCACGGTCTGAACATGCTAAGGTACAATCTGTTTTATCGGAACAGCACTTTTCACCCGCATAGCTATATCGAATCGAACCCGTCCCGGTTCGAAGAGAAAACACCCATGGCCAACTGCAAACATTTCCTCTACGCGCAACTCATCCTTCCACCATTCTTTGCAGTCTTCTGGTTCTGCAGCTGTGCCCTGGCCGGACCCTATCTTTTCGGGATAACCATTGATGATCCCTGGACGGAGCAGGAGGCTGTTCAACAGGCTCTTGCCGCTCACAAGGTAAAGCCAACAGCGCGAATCGTCTTTGACGAGCATGTTCCAGCGGCAGAATACCTGGAGCCTGTCGCCAGTATCCATGCTTCAAGCCATGTCATGGGTGAGATTCTGGACAGTTTTTACGTGGCTGACTACAGCGTAGACCAGTATCTGCAGCGGACAGCCGAGTATATTGACACACTGGCTGACCGGGTTGACATCTGGGAAATCGGTAACGAGGTTAACGGCGACTGGCTGGGCAGCAATGCGGACGTCAGGGCCAAAATAGAAGGCGCTTACGCTCTTGCCGAAGACAGAGGCCTGACCACTGCCATCAATTTCTATTACAATGCGGCCTGTTCCTCAGATAGCCCTGAACATGAAATGTTTACCTGGATAGAGCACAACATCTCACAGGAGATGAAAAATGGCCTTGATTATGTTTTTTTCAGTTATTATGAGGATGACTGCAAAGGAGTTGCGTACAGCAGAGATCACTGGCAGGAGGTCTTTGCCCGGCTGCATACCATATTTCCCGGGGCAAAACTTGGTTTTGGTGAGATCGGCACCACCGACACCACGAAAAAAGCCGCATATATCCAGCGCTATTACTCGATTACCTTTGATAAAGCCTATTATGTGGGCGGATTTTTCTGGTGGTATTACCGGCAGGACTGCGTACCGCATACTGCCCCGCTGTGGAGCATTCTTGACAGGACTGTAACCCGGGCTGCAACAGGAGGAAATCAGCCGTTACCTGCAGGCAGCATCATTCCGGCCATCAATTCCCTGCTCATCCCCCCGAAGCCAGACTGAATTGCGACAGAGGCCCTTGAACGTGAATCAAAAAAGGGAACTCCCTGTCATTCTGAAGAATAACTGCTTATTAATACGGCAGTAATGATGATTGACAGATAACGGTAATAAAGCAGGAGCGGGCTTCAGCTGCGAATTCTCTATCGGCTGAAGCCGTTCCGACATCTGCCTCTATGTGGTTGTGGCCGTGTTGGCCACCGTAGTTCTAGCATATGCAGAAAAAAGCGCCTGCAGGTTCAAAAAATCTGCAGGCGCAAAAAACAATGAAACGACAGGGAGGCCATCCCTGGTGGGGATAACCACAAGCAGCTTATTCCTTCTCTACCTCCGCCTGTGCGCTCTCTTTCCCCTTTTTTACATTAACCCGCAGCATCTTAAACCAGGCGCGTCCGCCGCCGGCCATAACTGCCAGATTCTTATAACCCTTCAGCGTCAAAAATCTGCCGGCGATCTCTTCCTGTTTTCCCATGACATCTACAATGACAATTTTTTTGTCTTGAGGAAGCATTTTATATTTTTGGTCAAGATCATCAATGGGAATGTGGATGACATCACCCTGTTGAAAAGTACCTATCTGCTTCAATGCGTCACCACCAATATCAAGGATGACGACTTGATTTATTTTTTTATAGACCTGTTCAGGAAATAATTTGGGTATTTCAACCTTTGGATAGTCGACGGTACGTATTACCGGATATCTTCTTCTTATCCAGTCAGGGAGCCCGCCATTGTAAATTTTAACATTTGTATATCCGAGTTTTACTGCCTTCCTGGCAGCGATAGTACTCTTGAGTCAGCCAGGACCTTTACAGAAAAAAACAAGCAATGTTTTTTTATCTTCAGGCAGGTTTGGATTGCTGACCACCTTCATCGATGGAATGTTCACCGAGTCCTTGATAGTAAGATCCTTAAATTCAATAGGACTCAAGGCGTTGGCGAGTACCATCGGTGGCCCGTGGTACAGCTCATGCTGTAAGGTATCCGCTTCAATAGTCGGAATATCAATAACAGCGGCAAAAACAGGGACTGAATCTAAACTCAAGCTGCCAAGAAGAAAAGCAAATAGAACAACTATCAGGTGACTTTTTTTCATTTTTTTCCCTTATTAGAGTATTTCTTTTTTCCCTTTCATCTTTTTATAATCCCGACCATCCCGAAATCCCTTCTGATATTTCTTTAGAAGAAGAGGATTGGTCTTTTTCCCCTCTGACTGCGGGATCATGGCGGGGGTATCTTTCAGGCCATGTGAAAAGCCTGCCTCATACGAACGCTCAGCGTCTTCGTTGGTTATTTTTCCGCCATAATACACCGCACTCACGCAACTTTTCAGCATAAGAACGCATAAAACAGTCAGGATTGCGCCAGTGGCATACATACCCAGACGCGTATGTAAGGGCAGTTTGTTCTCCATGCGTATATGGTGATCTCCGGAGCAACTTCTTAATTAACCAAACGTTCGCTGAAAAATCGTGTACATGATAAGAAAAACAAGCCCCATGCCTATTGTCAAAGCAGTAAATCCAAAGATATAAGCAGAAAAGACCAGCCACCGTGGAGGTTTCTCGACAATGAGATCATCGAGGCGTCCTTCTGCTACCAGCATTTCATACTCCCGGGGACGCTCGTGCTTCAGCTCTTCAAGGGGAATGGATCCGGTAAAGATAACTCTGTCAAGAGGCCATTTTTCAGGACGGATATGGGTGTTGAAAAAATGAATGGTAAAAATAAATCCTGTGGCCAGAAGCGCCTCATCGCTGTGAATAATCGTTGCGATATTCAACCAGGAGCCCGGGATATACTGCGTTACCCAAGTGGGAAACCAGAGACAGAGACCTGTGAGACCAATAACCGCAACACCCCAGAAAACAGCAAAATAATCAAATTTTTCCCAGTAAGTCCAACGACCATACCGGGGACGGGGTCCCTTGCCGACAAACCATTTAAGCGTCTGACCAATTTCTTTTGCGTCCTGGAAATTTGGCACCATACCAATTGTTTTATCAAAAAGAAAACCAAGAAGGGATTTATCATTTTTCCTCCAGTTTTGAAAGATCAGGATAAAATGGAGGAAAAAATAGGCAAAGGTCAGGACGGCCCCAATCCTGTGCAGGATGCCAAGCACCTTGAAACTGCCGAACAACGAGGCAATAGCACCGGCCCAGGGTTCGTCGGCAAATTTCAGGGCCATGCCGGTCAGAGCAAGCGTTAGAAAACTGATAATCACCGTGAGGTGCAAAATCCTTGTAAAAACATTAAACCGTTGAACGTATACTGTTTCTGTTTTACTCATTTCAGCTTACCCTTTCTGTTGCACTTCCGGCACACATCGCCGGGATCATTATTCGATGATATTACCTTTCCAATCCGTTTACAGCGCATCGTTACTTTTTTCGTTCCCGGGCCTTTCGTATCATCTTCATACGTTCCTTGAAAGATCTTGGAATCCAGAGCAAAGTATGCAGGCCGAAAAGTGAAAAGGTGCCGAGAAGCAGACTGGTCATACTCCAGAATGCATAAAACATGTCAGGATTGCGCTCTTTATCACCATGGGTTGCATGGGTTCGATAGGTGGTAAAACTCAGATTTGCATCGGGGTGACATTGGCGACATGTTTTAACGGCATTCAGGCCAGCCAGGGTTGAGTCGGGATCGCTGGCAGGCAACATACCATGGCTACCATGACAGTCAGAACACTGTGCCGCTCTTTCGCCACCAGCAAGCATAGACGCCTTGCCATGATAACTCTCACGATACGTCTCCACCTGTTCCGCATGACATTTCTCACACTCCTCTGCCTGCTGTTTTCTAAAAGCAGCCTCAGAAACACGCGCTGCCCCATGTGCTGAATGACAGTCACTACAGATAGGAAAAAGCGATGTATCCGCACCCACCGGCGGATTATGAATGGATTGCTGAATCTTCCGGGCAACCCCGTAATGACATGTTTCACAGGTATCACTCACATGGTTCCGGTTGACTGTCGATGCAGGATCTGCAGGAGGCAGTATGGAGTGACCTGTATGGCAGCTGGCACAGGTTGCGGAAACCAGCAAACCACTCTTGGTCAAGCCCTTACCGTGAATACTCATGGAGTAAGTGGCAACGATATGATGCTCCCCGCCTTTCTGTCTGACAGCAGCTTTCTTCCCATCCTGGTGACAGGCCCCGCAGAGTAGCGGAATGTTAATCGGATTGATCGGAGAATCGGGATTGGCCTTGGACATATTATTATGCTTGCCATGGCAGTCGGTGCATCCTGGGGCGTTCGGGTCCAACTCTGCCAGCAGTTTGCCGTGGATACTTTTTGCATAGACATTACTCTCGTCGGGATGACAGGCTGAACAGTCTACAGGTCCTGAACTCTTACAGACAGGATCCCGGGCACTATCCATATTAGAATGACATTTCACACAGGCGATTTTGTTGTGTTTATGTAGTGTTCCCTTAAATTCATCATATTCATCAGTATCAACATACAGGCTTTTTATGCCGCCCTCTTCATCAGGCATAACAAGATTCGGGTTGTTGTGACAATTCAGACAGTACGCATCTGACAGGTTGCCCTGATAAGCAATTTTAGCCTGTTCATGAGGTTGATGACACTCAATACATGAAGGAATTTTATGAGGCTCTTTTTCCCAGAGAGACTTCCTTATTACCTTACGATGGGTGTTTTCAATATTGGCATGACAGTGCATGCAAGTCTTTGCGACATTCTTTGGATTTGTTGTAGATGCAGGATCGGTATGGGGCAACACGCTATGGGAGGTATGACAACTTGTACAAACGGCTGCCACTATAAGGCCTGATTGCAGCAATCCCTTACCATGCATGGACATGGAAAAATTTTTCAGGACATTATGTTGATCAATATCATCATGGGTCCTGGTCATCGGTGAACCTTCCTGATGGCACCTGCCGCATGTCATTGGAATATTTGTGACATAGACCTTTGAATTCCGATTATCAGGCGGAAGAATATCATGGGTACCATGACAGGTGTAGCAATAAGGTGCCAAGGCGTCGCCTCTCCCCCGGGCCTTTCCATGAATACTCTTTTCATAAATTGCCCCGACCTCATCGTGGCATTCTTCGCAATTGACTTTGGCCAATTCGGGAGGGTGTTCATCTTCTGTGTCTGCGTCCTGATGGCAGGATATACATTCTTCCTCACCATGAACGGATGCTGCAAGCACTTCAGCCTTTATATATACAGAACTATCATCTGCTTCTCTGGTGAGATCTTCATCACCATGACATTCCAGGCAATCTTCGTTGCTCATTGCCAGGGCATTATGGCTGGCCATGGTCAGGGAGAGAAGAATTATGAAAAAGAAACCAGCTCCAATTCCTCTCTTTTTCCTGATAGTCGTTTTCATGTCTCCCATCCTGTTTCCTCAGTAAATGTAATGCTCTCTTGCTGTGCAAAAACCCATGACACATGGGCCTGACACCTGACGAGACAATAGAAAAGTCTGCATTTAAAAAATGAATGGCGACTCATTCATTAAAATATATATAAATCATCTATTGAATATATGCAAATAAAAATTCGCACAGCAGAGACAGGAGTTCCCTTAACACCGGCCTTGTGGCCGGTACCGAGGTCATAAAAAAAGGAACGTCTACAGGTGAAACGAGGCAGGGATAACAGACAGGAATCCAAAACTCTGTGCCGGTTGGTCACCGGCACAGAGTTCCAAGATTTATTAAGTATACTCTAAGGGATTACACTTTGGCAGGATCAAAATATTTAAACTTTGATCCCTTGAGAATAGCATCCACAGAACTGATGGTTCCTTTCATATAAAAAACATTGGGTTTTGTATTATCATCGGGACGAAGCACCCAGACTTCTTCCTGGATCTGGTGAACCAGCTTATAAACAACACTGTTTGGATCACTGAGGTCACCAAAGGTACGGGCGCCGGTTGGACAGGCGGCGGAACAGCCGGTCTGAGTTTCACCTTTTGACAACCGTTCTTCCCAGCAGAAATCACACTTGTCTATGGCGTGCCGCTCCTCACTAAAGTATCTGGCATCATAGGGACAGGCAAGGATACAGGTCTTGCAGCCGATACATTTTTTGCTCTCCATACGGACAATGCCGGTAACCGGATCTTTATAAGTGGCTTTCGTCGGACAGCCTCGTACACAGGGAGGATTATTACAGTGATTACAGAGAACAGGTATGAACTCCACCGCCTTGTCCAATGTTCCGGCATATTTTTTGGTCAAAATCCTGGTCCTGTAGCCATATTCGGGGACATCATTGGTTTTTGTACATGCCTCGACGCACCGTTCACAGTCAATACACATGGACTGGCGGATCACCATACTGTAATGCGGACTGTATGTACCTTTTACCGCTCTTTCTGCGCCGGTTGAGGCGTGGGCCGAATCGACCAGGGAGGTCAGGGACAATACTTTCCCGCCGGCATAAACACCGGCAACGGCAAAACCAAGTTTCAGGAATTTTCGTCGTTCCCTGTTTGTCACTGAGCGAGTGCCCTCATCTTCCATTTTATCAAAATTTATTTGAGGAAATTTCATTCTCATCTCCATTACACAATTCTATAGATTCAACTGGATAACATGGAGACTGCACAACTATTGTTGACAAAATACTGTCGGCAGTCTGAATATTGCTTATATTCAACTTACCAGTTTCCATGCTGACGTTTCATTGCCTCTTCCATGGTTTCTCCCTCTTTCATATAATGGATACCACCACAACCGGGGCAAATATAAGCACCCTCCGGCACGATCTCGTGTTTCTGAAGCTGATGCCCATTGAGCATTTTTTCGCCGGCCAGGTAGGCCAGTACGATAAAGGCCAGACCCCAGATTGATGCCATTATCTCATGGAAAGAAGGTGTATACGACATGATATGAGCAGCTTCTTCAACTCCCAGAGAATGATACACCGGTACCATTTGTCCCGGAATAACAATGTCGTAGCGCATGAAGAAAATTCCTATCATCATAAGCCCGGTTGTCCACATGATGAGTGTATGCTTTTTACCTCTTGAAATAATAAGCAGACAAAGGGGCATTACCATGCCCAGAAAAACTTCAAAAAATAAAAAATTGACAGCATAATCACCGGTCAGAAAGGACATGATAACCGGATACTTACCCTCGGATACCAGGCCGGTGATGACCTTCCAGACAGTGAAAAAGAGGATGGTCGCTATAAAATAAACGGTCAGCAGGGTCAGTGATTTGACTGCCCGTTCCATCCGCTGGTTCATAATCTCCGGATTGATCTTGGCTGCAAGCGTCGTAAAAAACAAGATCGCGCATCCTCCTGACATGGCGGCGGAGAAGATAAAGTAGATAGGCAGGTAGGGGCCATACCAGAAAGGACGGCCATGAAGCATACCAAAAATACCGCCAAGGTTACTATGGGCGGCAATACCAACAGTCAGGCCAATAAAGCCCACGACCCTGGACACGGTATGATTTTGATTGAGCAGGCAGTAGTACTCGATAATCATCAAGACCATATAGGCGCCGTACAGGGTTCCCATCCACCACATATTTGAACTGAAATTTGGGGAGATGACGTTCCATATCGCCATTCGGAAGGGGTTTTCAATATCAAAAAAGATGATACAGAAACCACCCAGTAAAAATATTATAGACAAAAAAACCGCACGTTTGGCGATAGGCATAAGGGATTCATTGCCGAAAACATGGCCAAACGACGAAATAATACAGAGTCCGGTGGAGGTAACAACACAGAAGATATATGCCGAAATAAGCATCCCCCAGGCTATCTCCCTGGTAACATTATACACATGCTGGTAACCGACAAAAAAACCGTGGATACCAACAAGAAACCCTGCAGCAGCCACAAAGGCAAAAAATCCCAGGAGCATTTTATAGGCGGGACTGGATTTTTTCAGGGCGGCAACACCATGATAGCCCCATTTTTCTGATATATTGATCAACATTTCACTCATTGTATTTCCTCGTAAATATATCTTTGCAAGGGTGTAACAGCAGGAGCGTTACAC
>QNYF01000115.1 GCA_003978695.1 Desulfobulbus sp.
TCCCTGAATTTCATCGCATTTCTGCTGTTTGAGAACCGCCAGCTGGGCTTCGTCTTCCACTCCTTCAGCGATTACTCCGAGGTTGAGTCCATGGGCCATGGTGATAATGGCCAGTGTCAGCGCACTGTCCCCTGGATTGTCAACAATATCGTGAACAAAACTCTGGTCGATTTTAAGTTGATCTACAGGGAAGTGCTTCAGGTAGCTCAGGGAAGAATAACCGGTTCCAAAATCATCAATTGAAACGCGTGTCCCAAGTTGTTTTAGCCGGGTGAGTAAATCAATAGCATGGTCTACGTCTTCCATGATGAGACTTTCAGTAATTTCCAGCTCAAGGTATTCCGGGGCAAGATCGCTTTCTGCAAGCGCCTGGCAGACATTGTTGTAGATGTCTCCATACAGAAACTGTTTGGCTGAAAGATTTACTGCCACCCGCAGGTGGGGGAGGCCCTGATCCTGCCATTTTTTTGCCTGGAGGCAGACTGTTTTTAAAATCCAGACCCCGATGGGGAGAATCAGGCCGCAGTCTTCAGCAACAGGAATAAACCGGCCCGGAGAAATGGGGCCGTTTTCACTGTTGTTCCAGCGAATGAGGGATTCCGCGCCGGCAAGTTGTCCCGTTTGGGCAACGACTTGCGGCTGGTAGTACATTTCAAGTTCATCCCGGGCAAGGGCAGCACGAAGTTTTTGTTCAATTTCCAGTCGATCCTGTATCTGGTCATCCATTGATCTGGAAAAAAATCGATAAAAATCCCGGCCTGTTTTCTTGGCATTGTACATGGCCGTGTCAGCGTTCTTGAGTAATTCGTCAACAGTAGTGCCGTCTTTCGGGTATAAACAGATACCGATGTGACAGGAAATGAACACACTCTGGCCGGCCATGGGGAAAGGAGGAGCCAGAACGTTTATCAAACGGTCGGCAAATTTTGTGGCATCCATTTGAGTCGTGATTTTGTTCAGCGCTACGACATACTTATCAGACCCGAGGTGGGCCAGAACGTCATGCTCCCCACAGCAGGTCTGCAGTCGTTTTGCCACAACCTGGAGCAGTTGATCTCCGCCATAATGTCCTACCTGGTCATTGACCTTCTTGAACTGGTCAAGATCAATGAAGAAAATTGCTGTCTGCTGTTGCTGAATTTCTTTATGTTCAAGGATTTCTGTCAGGCGGTCAAAGAGCAGGGAACGGTTGGGCAACCCCGTGAGCAGGTCATGGGTTGCCTGATAGGTCATTTGCCGCATCATTTTATGGGTGGCAGTAACGTCGGTAATGCCAAGTACCACACCCTGAGCTTTTCCGGAACGGTTGCGCAGCAGTCCGGCTGAAGTCTGGACAATATGTTCCCTGTTCTCCCGGTTGACGACAAATCCGTTGCTCTGAAGAGAAATAATACGTTCTTCATCCAGGCAGCGATCAACAATAGTCGTAAGGTCGCGTTGTTTGTCTTCGCTGGTGACGGGAAAAACAGTTTTGAGTTGCTTCCCCCTGGCTTCAGGAAGAGAAAAACCAGTCAGGGTTTCCGCCACGGGATTCATATATTCAACTTTACCGGCCACGTCGGTTGCAATTACTCCATCACCTATGGAGTTGAGAATTACCTGGGCCCGTTCTTTTTCTCTGAAGAGCTGAATAATGGTATCTTCAAGCCTTCTCCATATCCAAAGAGGGTAGCTGAGGCCAAGGACAATCAGGATAGCTGAAGGGGGCAGCCAGATACCTGCTCCATGCAGCAGAAACAGGCAGGTAATAAGTGTAACCGCAAGAAGCTGTAACGCTGCAAAAAGACTCTGCCTTGGAGAGAGAAAAGGGTAGAGCAGCATGGGAAGCATGGCCATAAAAGCTGTCAGTAACAGGCGCCAGGTCATAGACAGCGGCGTGATAAGTGAGGACGTGAGCAGACCGCTGAGGAGGTTGGCATTGTACTCGATACCCGGCATGGGTATGGATTTCCCGGAAACCGCCGTGGGAAGATTGTCTCCCAGGCCCAGGGCGGTAGCACCGACTAAAATGTATTTATCCTTAACGACTGTCGCGGGAAAATCTGTCTTCAGGTAATCTGCAAGCGAAAGAGCAGGAAAGTGTCCGGGAGGTCCGGTAAATGAGACGTAGACAGATTCGTTTTCATATTTTTGCCAGTTTTTATCGCCTGTTTTCTTTTTGGAGGGTGTGTCTTGCAAGTTCAGCATTGCGAGAACAAGTGGAGGATAGACTTGTTGCGCCTGGCGAACTGGCGTGAGCAAAGCTCTGCGGGCAATGCCATCGGAGTCCCGTTCAAAGTTTACGTGGCCAAGTCCGGCAGCTGCGTCTTTAAACATGGGTAACGGATGGGTGAGTCGCAGGGATGCCTGGGAAAGGGTGCTTTCGTAAAAGACCGGTAGAATAACGCGTTTGTTGTCTGCAAGAGCTTCGGCAAGTGCAAGGTCACCTTCAGGGTCATATTGATTTTCCTCTGTAAAGAAGACATCATAGCCAATGACTTTGGCCCCGCCCTTTTTGAGTTTGTTGATCAACTCGGCGTGGACACTTCGCGGCCAGGGCCACCGTCCATATTCAGCGAGGCTGTTTTCATCAATGGCGAGAATAAGGACATTCTCAGCAGCGGTTTTATAGGAAAGGGTGGAGAGAATATCATACAGGGTAAGATCCCAGCGCCTGAGGCTATGGGATAATGTCAGGACAATACCAAGTACCATGAGCAACACGGTCAGCAGGCAACGGGCCAGGACATGGGGAGAGGCAAATAGTTTCATGGATTTGGGGGAAGATAATAAGTACTAATTACACTATGATACCAGACATTAACCTGAACCGGAAGATGTGACGTTAAAAAAAGCATTCTTATGTTCATTTTTTGTTACAGCCAACCATGAAATTTATGTCGGACCGGGTATTCAAATCAGGTGGTTGAGGGAGGGAAGATTTTGCCAGGATTGAGAATGTTGTTGGGGTCAAAGAGTTTTTTCAGATTCCGCATGACAGCCAGTGCAGTCTCATCGAGTTCCAGGGGAATGAATTCTGCCTTGGTGGTGCCGATACCATGTTCACCGGAAAGAGTACCTCCCAGATCAAGGACAACCGTAAAAAGTTGTTTTTTCGCGCGAAGTCCACGGGCATATTCCTCTTTGTCAGTTTTATCCACCATGATATTCACATGAATATTACCGTCTCCGGCATGGCCGAAGGTAAGAATAATAAGGCGTAATTCCGCAGCCAGGTTTTCTGTGAATGCGACAAGTTCAGGTATTTTTGATCGCGGTACAACAACGTCTTCACTGATTTTATGCGGACGAAGAGAAAGTGTTGCCGGAGAGATTGCCCGCCGGGCAAGCCAGAGTTCTTCTGTCTCCTGTGTGTCTGCAGCCTGACGGAGCGAACAGGAATTTTTATGTTTGACAAAGGTGATGAATTTTTCTGACATCTGTTCAACATCCCGGCGGTTACCATCAAACTCAATGAGCAGCAATGCCTCGGTATCTGCTGGTGGCGGGTTTGAAAGTTTGTCCCGTACGACCCGTACAGCAGTTTTATCCATGTACTCCAACGTACTAGGGATTAAGCCGGCCGCCATAATTTCGGAGACCAGACCTGTTGCCTCGGCAAGCGCAGAAAAGCTGAGGAGAAAGGTTGTCTTAGCCTCCGGCAGAGGGAGAAGGCGGAGGATAAGCTTGGTGAAAACCGCAAGCGTTCCCTCGGAGCCGATAAACAGGTGGGTGAGATCATACCCCACTACACCTTTTTCAGTCCGGACTCCGGTTTTCATAATTCTGCCATCAGGCAGGACCACTTCAAGACCGATTATATAATCCCGGGTGACTCCATATTTAACAGCACTCGGGCCCCCCGCGCATTCTGCCGCGTTTCCGCCCAGAGAACAAAATTTTAAACTGGCAGGGTCTGGCGGGTACATCAGGTTGTGGCTTTTTAACGCTGTCTGGAGTTCTCCGGTGATGACACCGGGTTCGACCACGGCAATCATGTTATCAGGATCAATTTCGATAATTCGGTTCATCCTGCTGAAGACAATGACAAGGCCTCCATGAATCGGGAGAGCCCCGCCGGTCATACCGCTTCCCGCACCCCTGGGAATAACGGGAAAAGAGTATTGATTGGCAAGTCTCAACAGGCAGGCAACATGATCGGCTGATTCAGGAAGGGCTACCGCATCGGGCATGTAGCTTTGACCGGTACCGTCAAAACTGTAGCAAGCCAGTTCTTCGGGTGCTGTGAGCAGGTTGGTCTTACCAACGCATTGCGCGAGCTTTTTGATAATTTTCATGTCCATAAACAGTACAATACTCTACATTGAGGGGACAGGGCCAGTTTTTAACGAATGATGCCGAAAATTTGTTGAAGTTTTTTGTCGTATATCATTAGATTTGCTGAGGTCGATTACGCTTACACGGAACAAGGAGAAAAAGATGGGAAAAATACGGCTTGCCTTGATTGCCGGAGGCATTTCAGGGGAACGCGAGGTCTCTTTAAAGGGGGCGGCAGAGGTTGAGAAGGCACTTGATGGAGAGAAATATGATGTCACACGCTATGATCCGGCAACAGATCTTGCCCAGATAGCAACCGATGCCGGGAAGCTCGATGCGGCGTTTATTCTGCTGCATGGTATCCACGGAGAAGACGGCACCATGCAGGGGTTTCTGGAACTTCTTGGTCTCCCTTATCAGGGGGCGGGAGTACTTGGCAGCGCAATGGCCATGGATAAAAATCTGGCAAAAACGCTTTACCGACTCAATGGTTTGCCTGTGGCTGCCTGGGAAATGGCAACCATCAGTGATATAGATAAGCCAGAACAGCTCCTTGGAAAACTCTCCTTGCCTTTGGTGATAAAGCCTGTCCGACAGGGGTCTTCGCTTGGAATGTCTATTGTTCGTAAGCCAGCAGACCTGCCCGATGCCTTACAACTGGCGTTTAAGCATGATACTGAGGTCATGGTTGAGGAATTTGTTGCCGGCAGAGAAATAACTGTAGGCGTTATCGGCAATGAAGAGCTGACTGCTCTGCCGCTGGTGGAGATTATTCCCAGCAAACAGTATGATTTTTTTGACTATGAGGCAAAATACAAACCCGGAGCCACCCGGGAGGTCTGCCCGGCGGAAATTGATGACGCCATCCGGGACAAGGCCTGGCAATACGGGCTTGCAGCCCACAAAGCCCTGCAGCTTAAAGGGTACAGCCGAACAGATATGATTGTCAGGGGAGAGGAAATATTTATTCTTGAAACAAACACCATTCCGGGCATGACCGAAACAAGTCTGTTTCCCCAGGCCGCCGCCAAGGCAGGGCTGGGTTTTTCAGCCCTGCTCGACCGACTTGTTCAACTGGCAATGGACTAGCCCGAATTCTTTTTAAAACCGATTTTCAAAATAAGGTTTCAGTATCTCAGGAATTGTTACTGTCCCGTCTTCCTGCTGATAATTCTCCAGGATGGCAAGCAGGGTTCTGCCAACAGCGAGACCTGATCCGTTGAGGGTGTGCACCAGTCGACTTTTCTTTTCTCCTTCAGGGCGATACCGGATTCCGGCCCGTCTGGCCTGAAAGTCAAGAAAGTTTGAACAGGATGATATTTCCCGATAGGTGTTCTGGCCAGGCAGCCAGACCTCAATATCATAGGTCTTTGTCGCAGAAAAACCCAGGTCTCCGGAGCAGAGAGTAACAACCCTGTAGGGCAGTTGAAGCAGTTGCAGTACCTCCTCGGCATCGGCGAGCAGGCTTTCAAGTTCTGCTGTCGAATCATCCGGGCGGGTAAATTTAACCAGTTCCACTTTTTCAAACTGGTGCTGACGGATCAAGCCCCGTGTGTCTTTACCATAAGACCCCGCCTCAGAGCGAAAACAGGGGGTATAGGCGGTGTATTTCACCGGCAGGTCACTATCCGCAAGAGTCTCACCACTGTGGATGTTGGTTACCGGCACTTCGGCCGTTGGTATGAGCCAGAGATCCCAGTCTTCAATCTTAAAGAGATCCTCTTTAAACTTGGGCAGCTGGCCAGTCCCCTTCATGGCTTCAGAGTTCACCATAAATGGCGGCAGCACTTCGGTGTAGCCATGTTTCTGGGTGTGCAGATCAAGAAAGAAGTTGACCAGGGCTCTGGAGAGCCGGGAACCGAACCCTTTGAGCAGGGAAAACCGGGCGCCCGAGAGCTTGGCCGCTGTTTCAAAGTCGAGTATACCCAGCTCTTCGCCGATTTCCCAATGGGGTTTTGCCTGAAAAGAAAACGCAGGAATTGTGCCCCATTTTTTTATTTCAATGTTATCAGAATCATCATTTCCTTTTGGCACAGAGTCGTCACAGAGATTGGGGATCGACATGACAATGTCAGCCAGTTTATCCTGAATGTCGCCAAGTTCTCTGTCCAGGGCTTTGATGCGGTCTGAAACTTCACGCATTTCAGTAATCAGTGGTTCAGCCCTGTCGTGGTCGCCAGCTTTTTTCAAGGGCGCTATTTCTTTGGAAACAGTGTTTCGCCGGTTTTTTAATTGTTCGACTTCCCCAAGAAGGGTCAGGCGTTTGGAATCAACCTCTGTGAAGGCGTCTATCAGATCGGTATTCATTCCCCGGTGGAGACATTTTTGTCGAACCAGATTGATATTTTCCCGGATAAAACGTAATTCAAGCATGATAAGAACTCTGTATTCTGTGTGATATAAAATTGATAGCGTCGTAAAAGTCCGATCTACTGCGTTACAGGTTTCAGCCGGACCTTTGACAGACCTTATGCATGGTCATACCCCTGGCAGAAAGACTGAGCCTCGGAGTTTTCGCTACCTGTATCTTGAACATCTTACTTAGCCATCATTCGTTTATGATGGACTTTTTACAAGCCGCTCATAATTGTTTTGGTGGTAATATTGCTGCTTACTGTGGGTTTTTAGCATGACGCTGGTCAGAAGGCAATGGGTATTCAATTGCTTTTCGGTCGCTGGTTTGCTATTTTTCATTTTGTCTCTCTTGTATACAAAGGGGCTGGTGAAGAGCCGATAACTCATCGTAGCATCATGGATGTCCAAAAGTGATAATGTATAATAATCTTATAATTTTTCTTTCAGAGCTGCGTAAATCTCTGCGTATTTTGGGCCTCAGCCTGATTTTTGTTACCGTGGCTATCTTTTTTCTGTCCTCAGGGCTTATCTCTGTCTTTCAGGATCATCTCCGGGAAAAGCTGTATTTTTTTTCAGTGGCAGGGCCTTTTCTCGCTCATGTAAAGGTGGCTTTTTTCGGAGCCATTTATCTGCTTATGCCTTTGCTCATGTATGTGCTCTGGAAAGCACTTGGCAAGCCTTTCGGCGTAACCGGCAAAAAGCTGTTCTGGTTTGTTTTTGCCACCTGTCTGCTCTTTTACGGAGGGACATTGTTCTGTTATCTGGTGACCCTGCCCTTTGGCGTCAAATTTTTACTCGGATTTCAATCCGAAAATATGAAGGCAGTTATTTCCATTGGCAGGTTTGTAAACTTTGTGACCATCTTTATCCTGGCCTTTGGCGTGATCTTTGAGCTGCCGGTTTTTATGATTTTCTCAGCGCAGGTCGGGGTGATATCCAGAAAGACTTTTGAAAAAAACCGTCGTTTTGCCGTGCTCGGGATTGCTATTCTGGCAGCTCTGCTCACTCCTACTCCTGATGCAGTCAATATGGCGCTTATGGGTGTGCCTTTGTACCTGTTGTATGAAGCTGGTATTCTGGTTATCAGGATGCTTGGAATTGAACACAAGAAGAGCTCACCGGAGAAAGAAAACAATCAAGAGGGTGAACCCGGCTCCTGATCCCGGTATTTTTCCGAAGGGTTAGAATTCGATAACCTGTATGTCGTTTTCAAGCAATAGCGCAGCCGTGACCCCGGGAACTGTCGAACTTGCGCATGATGGGCTTCTTGACTTGAGCAGAGCAAGTTGTATGTTTTGGGCTTGGGCAATTTCCAGTACTGTTCGTGCTCCGGCTATGAATTCCCGGCTGAGATCTGTTTTGTCAACTGTCATAACAGCAGCCCGGCCTCTGAGGACATCAAAACCGTCTCCCCCGACAATATCAGCTGCCGGGCGGGGAGTGGGAAGACCACCGAGTTGCTCAGGGCAGACAGGGATATAGGTGTAGTCTTTAAGCATTGCAAGGCATCCGCTGTGCGGCTTACAGATACCGTCATAGCGGGTTGGTAAACCGGTCAGGCAGCAGCTGACCAGACATTTTTTGATTTTCTGATTCATTGGCATGTTATGCAGTGTATATTACCCGAACGTGATAAACAATTATTTAGTGAAAAGTGATGATAAACAGGCGTAGTCAGGGGCTGAACAAGAGGGAAAAAAAAGTGCTCAACCGGGTGATTCTTGGAGTTGTGGTTTTGAGCCTGCTGTTTCTCCTTTTTGCTCCGGGCCGGGGAGTATTTCCTTACCGCGGCCTGAAAAAGGAAGTACAAAGATTAAACACGGAAAACAAAACCCTGCAGCAGCAGAATGTCGAACTTGCCCAGGAAATAGAACGACTGAAACATGATGAAGCCTACTTCGAACAGCTGGCC
>QNYF01000136.1 GCA_003978695.1 Desulfobulbus sp.
ATCCTTCTTGCCTGTCGCTCTTCACCGTAATTGTAAAAAACGTCCGCAAGCTCATCTTTTTTCAGTCGATTAACAAGGTCTGCCGCCGTTACTTTCAGGCTGGTCCCCATACGCATATCCAGCGAGGCTTCGCTTCTGAAGCTGAACCCCCTTTCAGGAGTATCAAGCTGCAGCGATGAGACTCCCAGGTCAAGCAAAACACCGTTTGCCAACGGAAGGTCAAGGTCGTGACAATGTTCTACAACGTCTGCGTAAGAGCCATGAACGAGCTGAAATCTTTCGCCATAGACCGACAGTCGGGAACTTGCCTGAGCAACAGCCTGGTTGTCCCACTCAAAACCAATGACCCGACCCGATGGTGCTGAGCGTTCAAGGATCAGGGACGAGTGTCCACCAAGCCCCAGGGTTGCATCAATATAGAGGCCGTCAGGGCGAGGGGCCAGCCACTCCAGGACTTCACATGGTAGAACCGGTATATGGGGACTTCCGCCTGCCACAGTCGGTTGTCAGCCTGAGGCCATGGAAACCGTATACTTGCCGAAATCCTGCTGGGTGCGATCTGCTTCCTGCTGCCAGGCCACTTGATCCCAAATTTCAAAATGATCAACCATCCCGCTCAAAACAACGTCTTTAACGATTCCAAATCGTTTACGACACCCAGCGGGTATGAGTATTCGCCCCTGCTTATCCAGGGTGCACTCATGTACTCCGCCAACTACATAACGGACAAACGGCTCAAGGGAAGGGTCCTTCTCCTGCTTGGAAAGAAGTTTTTCCTCTTCCTGCTCCCAGCGGGCAACCGGATACACCTTCAAACATTTCTGCCAGATAGTCACAATAAGCTCACCGGAATAGACTTCCTGCAAGACGTTCCGGAACCTTGCCGGAATGTTCAGACGCCCCTTGGCATCCAGAGCATGCTCTGAAAACCCGCGAAACCGCAATTTTGAGCTTTTTTTCTTCAAACAGGAACCTTTCGCCTCTCAAACACCACTACACATCATTTTTAATCCACTTTACACCACATTCACTTTCTTTGTATCCGAGAATCACTCTGACGTCAAGAAAAATAAGATAGAAATTCAATGAGTTGAGGCAAAATGGGAAATATCTAGAAACACTATATACAGTGTACAAAAACTACCAACAACACTGCATACGGGGAAAAATGGTAAATTTTCTTTTTTTATCGATTAACAGCACGCAGCCATAAATCAACAGAATACATTGATATAAAAGAGAAAATTTAGATCAGAAAAAAAAGACAAAAAAAGGGAACAACAAGAAATTAAAAAGAGTGGGGCAAGGTGGTGGAGAATACCGGGGAGAAAATTCTCCCCGGTGAATGGAACTCACATGACCTATTCGTCCAGCAGCTTATGAAAATCTTCCTTACTGGCAAAGGTATGCTCTTCTGCGGGAAACTCTTTACTGTCAACTTCACGGATAAAAGACTGGACAGCTGTTTTAATTTCCGGGGCCAGATTCAAATACTTTTTAACAAACCCCGGCGTAAAACGTTCAAAAAGCCCCAGCATATCATTTGTAACCAGAACCTGACCATCACATCCTGCTCCGGCACCAATACCGATAGTGGGTATGGCAACAGCCCTGGTCACAACTTCTGCCAGAGAGCCGGGTACACATTCAAGAACAATGGCAAACGCTCCGGCCTCTTCAAGGGCACGGGCTCCTGCTATCAGTTTTCTGGCTGTGTCCATATCCTTTCCCTGGACTTTAAAACCGCCAAGCTGCCCGGCTGTCTGGGGCGTCAACCCGATATGTCCCATAACCGGGACACCCGCTCCGACCAGAGCACGGACATTATCACAAACCTCCCCGCCACCTTCCAGCTTGACACAATCACAGCCTGCTTCCTTTAAAAAACGCACACCATTTACTACAGCCTGTTCAACAGAAACCTGATACGAGCCAAAGGGCATATCACCAACCACCAGAGCATGCTTTGTACCGCGACTGACAGCTCCTGCATGGTGCAGCATCTGCTCCATGGTGACCGGCACAGTTGAATCGTAACCGAGAACTACCATGCCAAGAGAATCTCCGACAAGAAGCGCAGTTACCCCTTCTCCGTCAAGAAGGCTGGCCATGGGGGCATCATAGGCCGTAAGCATGGAAATTTTTTCTTTGCCCTTCATCAGGCACACATCTTTAACTGTTATTTTCTTCATTTTTTTCAGCTCAACATTTTTGGGTTTTGCGGTATCAGTTATCCTTCAAACAGGGTCGGCTGCTGAAGATGCCCACCTGGAACAGATTTATTAAAATGTTCATACGCGGCCACTGTTGCCATTCGTCCCCTGGGCGTACGCATCAAAAAACCAGACTGAATGAGAAAAGGTTCATACACATCTTCCAGAGTATTCTTTTCTTCACACACCGCTGTCGCAAGAGTATCCAGACCAATCGGTCCGCCCTGAAACTTCTCAATCAGGGTGAGCAGAATACGACGATCCATCTCGTCAAGCCCAAACCGGTCAACAGCAAGCATATCAAGTGCCTTATCAGCAATCTCCCTGGTAATGACAGCCTGCCCTTTCACCTCGGAAAAATCACGGACGCGACGCAGGAGACGGTTGGCAATACGAGGGGTTCCCCGGGAGCGGCGACCAAGTTCAAGCGCACCGTCAGCATCAATACCAATCCCGAACAACCGGGCTGAACGCTTGACAATAACAACTAATTCCTCAGGACTGTAATACTCCAGCCGAAGGATCACGCCGAACCTGTCCCGTAATGGCGGAGTCAAGAGACCGGTACGGGTTGTAGCTCCAACCAATGTAAAACGGGGAAGATCCATTTTTACGGATCTGGCCCCTGGTCCCTGGCCAATGACAAGATCGAGCTGGTAGTCCTCCATGGCCGGGTAGAGAATTTCTTCAACCACATGATTAAGACGATGAATTTCATCAATAAACAACACATCGCCTTCCTGGAGGCTGGTCAGAATGGCTGCCAGATCGCCGGGACGCTCAATCACCGGCCCGGAAGTTACCTTGATTCCGGCCGCCATTTCGTTGGCAATGATGTAGGCAAGCGTTGTTTTTCCAAGGCCGGGAAATCCATGAAACAGGGTATGATCCAGCGCTTCTCCCCGCTGTCTTGCCGCCTGAATAAATATCCGCAGGCTGGTTTTCACCTGCTCCTGGCCGATATACTCATCCAGCTGCTGCGGACGAAGAGCAACTTCTGGCGCCATATCGTCAGAAAGTGGTTCTGGTTCGACAATGCGTTTGCCGGTAAGATCTTCCTCATAATTCATGCCAGAGTCCTCAGGGCTGCACGAAGAAGCTCATCAACCTTTAACGAGGCTGCCCGTTCAGCGTCTTCCTGCTGTACTGCCCGCAGGGCCTGCCAGGCGGTTTCCTGGGGATAGCCAAGGTTCACAAGGGCTGAAGCAGCGTCCTGCATGGCAAAACCTTCACTCTGCACGGGAATCCCCTTCTTTTCGACCCCGGCCTGTGCCGGTTCAAGCGCAAAGGCGCCAACCTTCTCGCCAAGCTCCATACAGAGGCGTTGAGCCGTTTTCTTCCCCACCCCGGAAAGTGATGTCAGCCGGGCCATATCCTTAAGGCTTATGGCATTGCACAGCTCCGCCGGATCAATCCCGGAGAGAATCCCAAGCCCGAGTTTCGGGCCAACACCAGAGACCGTATTCAGCAGGAGAAACAGCTTTTTTTCCTCAAGGCTGGCAAAGCCGTACAGGGTAATTGCATCTTCACGGACACTGGTATAAATATGCAGAAAAGTTTTTTCACCAACAGACGGGAGGGTGTCATAAGTCCTGACAGAGAGCAGGACTTCATACCCCACTCCCTGGACATCAATAATTACCGAGCCGGTATCTTTATGAAAAAGAATCCCGGTAAGCGCTGCGATCATAGAATACCAGTGGTGGAAATTGGTGAAAAAGAAGAAAAACGTCAAACTTCATTACAATAAATCCTGTTGGAAAACGTCTACAGGTGTTTTCGTTATGTCGTATTACAGACGATCCAGGTGGTTGGCGTGACAGATAGCAACAGCCAGAGCATCGGCAGCATCAGAAGTTGGCGAGCCGCTCAACTCAAGCAACATTTTAACCATATGCTGCACCTGTTCTTTCCGGGCATTTCCATACCCGGCCACGGATTGCTTGACCAGGCGGGGACTGTAATCATAGACACAAAGCCCCTGCTTCATTGCCGCAACAACAGCGCTTCCACGGGCCTGGCCCAGTTTGAGCGCAGACCTTGCGTTATTGGCAACAAAGACATCTTCCACGGCTGCCACTTCCGGCTTCTGCTGCGCCATCACCTCGGAAAGTCCTTCAAAAATTGTCAGCAATCTGCGGGAAAAATCCTTTTCTTTTTCTGTACGGATTGTTCCGCAGGTAACAAAACCAAGCCGATGAGCGTCTTTTTCAATAACGCCGTAGCCGGTGATCCGGGATCCGGGATCAATACCGATAATCCGGACCGGAGCCGGACGAAAAACCTTTCTGCCGCTTATGACAACAACTCCATAATCTCATCTGGAATATCAAAATTTGCGTGTACCTTCTGTACATCATCATGATCTTCCAGATTTTCCAAAAGCTTGAGTAGACCCCGGGCAGGTTTTTCTTCTGTGACTTCCACTGTGTTTTTCGGTACCATGGAGAGTGAAGCCTCAACGGTTTGAATTCCGCTTTTCTCCAGGCTGTCCACTACCTCACTGAAATCTTCCGGCGCGGTTAATATCTGAAAAGTGGTTTCATCCTCAACCACATCTTCTGCCCCTGCGTCTATGGCAATATCCATGAGTTCTTCTTCGTCAAGACCTTCGGCATCAACAACGATCACTCCACGTTTATCAAACATCCAGGCGACACAGCCTGATTCGCCCAGGTTACCGTTACTCTTGGCAAAAAAATGACGGATATCAGCCACAGTTCGGTTTTTATTATCTGTCATGGTCTCAACCAGAACAGCAACACCACCCGGCCCATAGCCCTCATAAAGAATCTCCTCATAAACAGCACCATCAAGATCTCCAATGCCCTTTTTGATGGCACGTTCGATATTGTCTTTGGGCATGTTTTCTGACTTGGCAGCCGTCACAGCACTTCGCAGCCTGGGATTACCGTCAACATCACCACCGCCCATCTTGGCGGCAACAGTGATTTCTTTGATCAACTTGGTGAAAATCTTGCCTCTTTTTGCGTCATTTGCACCTTTTTTTCGTTTAATGGTGCTCCATTTGGAATGTCCGGACACTGTTCTTCTCCATCATCTACACACCGGCTGAGCCGGAGTTGTTGTTAACTTGTTCTCTTTCCTTTTACTGTTTCTCTGTTTCCCGCAAAATGGCAGCCGCCTTTGGTTTAAATCCCCTGCCAAGAACAAACACTTCACGGCTTTCACGTCGCGAACTCTGTGGTTTGACGACTTTTACCGTTTCAAAAAACGGTTTGCACTCCTGCAGGAAGGCGGGAAAATCCTCGCCCTGAAAAACCTTACAGTACCAGCTGCCCCGCTCGTGCAGCATCTTCGCCGCAATCACCAGAGTACGCCTGACAAGGCGCAATGAATGCTGATGGTCTGAAAACTTACTGCCGGTTGTTCGCGGGGCCATATCGCTGAGTAAAACATGAAACCCCGGCCACTCTTTTCGCAAATTATCAACCAGATCATCAGCGAACACATCATAACAGAGCCAGTGAATTTCAGCATTGTCTTTTTGGCTCGGAATATCTGTGGGCGTAAGATCAACTCCGACGACAATTCCTCCGGGGCCGAGAGCAGTCGCTGCGTACAGGCTCCAGCTTCCGGGATGGCAACCGAGGTCAAGAACCCGCTGTTTTTTCTTTAAAAACTTATACTTCTGCTGAGCCTCTTCCAGCTTATAGACAGACCGGGCAGGATAGTTATCCTTTTTTGCCTTTTTAAAATAGTAATCCTGTTCTTTTCTCATCAGCTATCAGTTGTACAATGGTGTGTGGTATTACCGGAAAAAATTACCCCTGCTCTTCATTGAGCCCGGTTATAAACTCTTTATATACTGTTCAGCCAGCGTCAATGCCTGCTGTCGGGTATGGATGAGTTGCTCCATATGGGCCTCTTCCACATGTTCAAGAATTTGCCGAAACATGGGGCCCGGTGTCATTTTAAGCTCCTGTATCAAGTCGTTACCGGTGATGAGCGGTTGAGCTGACCGAACCGGAGCGACATACTTCTTTTCAACCTGCACCATTCTGGAAAACAGATCTGCAACCTCTTTTTCCATTTCCTCGGGACTGCTTTCGCCTTTACCGGCAAGTGCGTCAGCCATGGCCAGCAAAAACAACCCCGGAAGGTCCTCACCTATTGCCCGAATCAACCTCAGACATGCCTTAACAGTCAGGCTGCCCTGACGCTCGTTATTCGCCAGAAAAAAGGGCCGCATGTGCCCGGCAATCAATCGTGCGACAAGTACGGTGTCCCTGCCGGACCAGCGAAGCCTGCGGGCAATTACGGTAAAAATATCAGCCCCCTGCAGATCATGATTGTAAAAGGTGATCCTGCCGCCCTTATCCTCGTTTATCCCGAAAGTAACAGGTTTGCCGACATCGTGAAACAGGGCAGCCCATTTTAACAAAACACTCCGATTTCTCCCTCGCAGGTATTGCTCCATGATGCTGGTATTTCCTGGAAAATACTGAGATGGATCATTAAGCACCTGCTCCATTTGCCCCAACGCCTCAAGGCAATGATCAAAAACATCCAGATGATGGCTGGCCGGTTGTTCCATTCCCGCCCCGGCTTTAAGCTCCGGCAGAATCTCCCAGAGCAGGCCACAGTCATGAAGTGCCCTGAATGCAGAATAAGCCCTGCCCGAGCCCATGATTAAATCTAATTCATGGGCGATACGCTCAGAAGACACACTATTTATCGCCTGCCGCTGCCGGTGGACCTGCTCCGAAACATCCGGAGCAAGGACAAAACCAAGAACAGCTGCAAACCTGAACGCCCGCAACATCCGCAGGGGATCTGCCCGGAAGCTTTCCTGCGAGGTTACTCGAATTACCCCTGCAGCCAAATCCTCAAGCCCGTGAACCGGATCAATAACCCGTATATCGTTTCCCCCATCACAACTTCCGGCATCAAGTAGATCATGTACTGGCACGGCCATGGAGTTTATAGTGATGTCCCGTTTACGCAACTCTGTTTCAATGGATGCAGCGCCACCACGAAACGATGAAAAATCAATATCCATCCCCTTCCATGCCACTCGAGCGGCGTCTTCTTCTCTGCCAAGCAGAATATATGTACCGCCTGATTCAGCAGCCAACTGACTGGCCCATTCTCTGGCGTTTCGCACCACCGTCAAATCGATATCAGAAGGTTTTCTGCCCAGCAACAGGTCACGGACCGTGCCTCCGGCGATGAAAATCTTTCCTGGCAGGCCTGCGTGGACCCTTGCCAGCATGCTCCTCAGTGGAGGAGGAAAAAGCCCGACCACAACCTGAAAGGGAAGTCTTTTTTTGTCAGGTATGCTCATACTTTCAGTATACCAACTGTGCCCAGATATTTCCCGAGTTTTCAACGGTTGCACCAGAGATCCGTTGGTTGCGGGCAACTGTTCATTTCACTTTACTCAGCCCCCATGATTGTGTAATGCTAGAGCAATCGATCAGAACAGATCAACAGGAGATCATGGACGCTGCAACCTCACGAACTATCCGCATTGGAACCGCTCACATTGGACTAGTAGGGCTTGACACGGCAATAAACGAAGCTGCTGCCAGAAATTTGAGCCAGGCAGAGGCCATGGATTTTTTATACCGGGCTATCCGGGAAAAAAACTATATCCCTTCAGGAATGGTGGAAAAATACAGGATTGCCCTGTTTAACGAATACACAAAGCATTTAAACAACGACAAGATAAACGATGAAGGGCTGGTTCTCCGGATATTCGGGCCTGGATGTGTCAGTTGTAACGGCCTGCAAAATCTGGCCATTGAAGTCCTTGCGGAGATGAATATTGCCGCAGATATTGAACAAATCCATGACCCGGATGAAATCGGCAGAGCCGGAGTTTTACAGACACCGGCCCTGATGATAAACGGCCAGCTGAAGAGCAGCGGGCTGTTACCAACCAGGGCCTTACTTGAGCAGTGGATAAGAGAAGTATCAGGCTGATTTTTTCCTGCCAGCCATACCCGCAAAAAATGCCAAAAAAAGGCCGGATCCCATGGACCCGGCCGACAACTCGTTATTTTTTCTTTTTGTTCTTCTTTTTCTTTTTATCTTTCTTTTTCGATTTTTTCTTACCACATTTCTTCTTACCGCATTTCTTTGCTTTCAGCTTCTTCTCGGCTTTCTTTTTTGCCTTTTTTTTGTCTTCTTTTTTCTTCCCCATTTCAGACCTCTCTGTTTTGAGTTGACACTGTTCCCTGAACGTCACAGGGCACCGGCTACAATGTTTGTTCTTTTTCCGGAATTTTCCACAGCATTTTGGTTTGGCTTTTTTGTTTTTCCCCATGGAATACCCTTAGAAAAG
>QNYF01000143.1 GCA_003978695.1 Desulfobulbus sp.
CCATTTGCCCGCGAAACCATCCCTGTCCTGTCTATCAGGGCTTTCAGCTCACTGCTGAGATCAGCAAAATAGGTTGGAGAGGCCAGAATGATTCCGTCCGCTTCCTCCATCTTTTCAATGCATTCATTAATACAGTCAGCATCGACTATGCATCTTCTGTTCTTCTTTTTAAAACACTGATAACAGGCTATGCAGCCATGGGGATGCTTGCCGCTTAAATTGACAAGTTCTGTTTCTATGCCCTCTTTTTCCAGTTCCTCAAAGACATATTTAATCAGATACTCCGTATTGCCACCCTTGCGGGCGCTACCATTAAATGCCACAACTTTCATCTGTTACACCTCATCATCTTCAGACATTACAGAGCGGGGCAAATCATCAAGTTTGATTTTCCCAGCCTCTTCAATACCACGTTTCAGGGCTTTACTGTTCATCTCTTCGGTACCTTTTGGCACCCTGGCCAGCAAAGCCTTTTCAAGATTCTCCAAATCAACCTGACCAGACAGCAGACCAATTGCCCCTAAAGCCACCATATTGGCTACTAGCTCACGACCAATTTCTTCTTTGGCAATCTGTGTAAACGGTATAGCGATGATCCGACTGGTGGGCTGCTGTTCGACCAGGCCGCTGTCAATTACCAAAATTCCGTTAGGTTTGAGATCATAAAAATATGCATCGCACGCTGCCTGATTCATTGCCAGCAGCAAGTCAAGCTCAAGAGCCTTAGGATAATCAATAGGAGAGCGGCTGACAACCACCTCCGCCTTGGACTTTCCCCCTCGGGCTTCCGGGCCGTAACTCTGGGTCTGGCAGACGTGTTTACCGTCATATACCCCGACTGCCTCGGCAAAAACGACTGCAGCTGTAATCAATCCCTGACCGCCGGAACCGCTGAAACGGATTTCATACCGTTCCTGATTTTTCTGTTCTGAAGTCATACCTTCTCCTTTTGTGCCCTGGCCTGTTCACGTACTTTTTTATACTCTTCAGTGGAAATAGGAATCTCCCGATCAGCAAGCACACCAATTGTCGTTTTCCCCTCAAGCTCTTCATGGCTCATCTTTTCAGCCCTGCTTACAGAGACAGCCTGCTCTTTAAACGATGTGAGCATATCAACGGCACCACCAAGTTTATTCCGCCTGCCATATTGAATATGACAGTTAGAGATGACTTCAACGACGGCAAAACCGCGTTTGTTGATTGCCTGTTCAATGAGCCGGTCAATCAAATCGGCATGATAGACAGTCGCCCTTGCGACAAATGATGCCCCTGCCGTAACAGCGAGTTCCGCTATGGAAAACGCATGTTCGATATGACCATACACTGAGGTGGTTGACTTGGAACCAAATGGCGTTGTAGGCGAATACTGTCCACCGGTCATTCCGTAAATGGAATTATTAATGATGATGGCTGTCAGGTTGAGATTTCTCCGGGCAGCGTGAATAAAATGATTACCGCCAATGGCTGTCGAATCTCCATCACCCATTATTGCGATCACATTCATAGACGGGTTGGCAAGTTTTACCCCTGTTGCAAAAGTGAGTGCCCTGCCATGTGTTGTATGAAGTGTATTAAAATCAAGATAGGTTGGCATCCGCCCGGAACACCCGATACCCGAGGCAAGAACAATTTCATCTTTATCGATTTCCAACCTGGAAACTGCTCGTAAAAGTGCACCCATGACAATGCCGTTACCGCAACCCGGGCACCAGACATGGGGAAATTTTTTATTATGACGAAGATATTCGTGGCGCAAGGCCTGTGCTGGAATAGGCATAAGAGTACCTGAGCTAAAGTTTCATCAAACGATCAAAGAGTTCACGCGGCGTTATAAATTTGCCGTCAATCCGATTATGTTTTGCAACAACGCATTCACCGTTGTTTACCCGCTGTACTTCCCGGCTGATCTGGCCAAGATTCATTTCAGGCACCAGAACAGCCCGGCATTGGTCCAGAAGTGGAGTGAGAGCCCTGCGAGGAAAGGGAAAAAGCGTAATAAGCTGGAGAAGACCTGCCTTGACACCATTTTCCCTGGCATCCTCGACCGCGCGCAGGGCAGATCTGGCTACAGCACCATAGGCCACAACAAAAACTTCGGCATCATCAAGATAATACCCCCTGGTCATCTGGATATCCGGAAAACCGCGGGTAATTTTCTTGGTCAACCGTTCATGAAAAGCCTTTACTTCACTTGGTCTCTGGGTGGGATATCCCATTTCATCGTGAATAAGCCCGGTTACATGGTGACGGTAGCCATCACCAAAAGCTGCCATGGGAGGAACGCCGCGTGCGTCACCTTCATAAGGTTTGTACCATTCAGGCGGTACACTCGGCGTGATACGATCAACGACCTTGATTTCTTCGGCATCAGGCAATTCCACACACTCACGGGTGTGAGCCACGACTTCATCGGAGAGCAGAATTACCGGTACACGGTATTTTTCTGCAATATTAAATGCTTTAACAGTTATGGTAAAGGAATCCATAACTGTAGAAACAGACAATACGACAATCGGATGATCACCATGGGTACCCCATCTTGCCATCTGCACATCACCCTGGGCCGGACAGGTGGGTAAACCCGTAGACGGCCCGCCCCGCATAACATTTACTACGACACATGGAACCTCAGCCACACAGGCAAAACCAAGATTTTCCTGCATAAGGGAAAAACCCGGCCCTGAGGTAGCTGTCATCGCCTTTACTCCGGAGAGTGAAGCACCAATAATGGCACCCATACTTGCAATTTCATCCTCCATCTGGATGAAGGTACCGTCCACAGCCGGCAATGTAATTGAGAGTTGTTCTGCAATTTCTGAAGCCGGGGTTATGGGATACCCGGCAAAAAAACGACAGCCTGCGGCGAGCGCACCCTGGACAATAGCTTCATTACCCTGCAGGAGGTACCGCTGTTTGGCCTTATCAGACATCACTTGCTCCCTTCTTTTGTTTTCGTTCGGATACTGTTATGGCAAAGTCCGGACAATGAATTTCACAAAAACGGCACCCCACGCATTTATCCGCATTGACAATGCCCGGCTTACCATTTTTATCTGCCTTTATGATTTTCTGTGGACAGAAAGCCATACAGATTCCACAGGCCTTACACCAGTCATGGTAAAAAGAAACATCAAAATGTTTCTTTTTTTTGACAGGTTTCTTACGAGCAGCTTTCGCTGCAGTCGCTTTTTTCTTGCTACTCTTTTCAGTCATTTTATTCCCCGAAAAAACAGTAAATAACAGAATATCAGGACGATGACTAAACACCATCCTGATCCGCCCTGCTGTTAATCTCCGCAATACCTTTTGCATTAGGAAATTGCAAGAAAAACTCAAAATTATTTATTAATTGCAGTCAAATTGTATATGAATTTTCCCTTGTAAAGCAGCGGGGATTTGTATATACATTTTTCTATTCAGCACACCGTCTTTGTGTTGTGCCACAATTCAATCAGGAGGTTTTTCATGAAAAAAGGAATGTTTATCGGGCTGGCACTGGCTGCCGCTGTCCTTATGGGCTATGGCCCTGCTCAGGCTAAAACGCAATTTGTCACCATTGGTACGGGCGGTATTACCGGCGTGTACTACCCCACAGGCGGTGCTATTGCCAAAATGGTCAACAAAAAGAAAAAAGAGTACGGCATTCGCGCCACAGTTGAGTCCACAGGCGGTTCAGTATTCAACATCAATGCTGTTATGAGCGGCGACCTTGAATTCGGCATTGCCCAGTCTGATCGTCAGTTTCAGGCTGTCAAAGGAATGGCAGAGTGGAAAGACAAAGGCCCTCAAGCCGATCTTCGTGCAGTCTTTTCCATTCATCCTGAATCTGTAACGCTGGTTGCGGCAGTAGATGCCGGTATTAAGAATATCGCAGACCTCAAAGGGAAAAAAGTAAATATCGGCAACCCCGGTTCCGGACAGCGTCAAAATGCAATCGATGCGCTTGATGCCGTAGGAATTAATTATGAAAAAGACCTGAAAGCCGAATCCATTAAAGCCTCCGAGGCAGCAAGCCTGCTGCAGGACGGCCGCATTGATGCCTTTTTCTACACTGTTGGTCATCCTTCAGGATCTATTAAAGAGGCCACGTCAGGCGCCAGGAAGGTTCTTATTGCTGATGTAACCGGAAGCGGTATAGACGGGCTACTCGCAAAATTTCCCTACTACGCAAAGGCAACGATTCCGGCAAGTCTCTACCCCGGAGCCCAGAACGACAAAGACATCAACACCTTTGGTGTAAAGGCCACCCTGATCACTTCTGCTAAAGTAAGCGACGATATTGTCTACGCAATAACCAAGGAAGTCTTTGATAATTTTGAAGCTTTCAAAAAACTTCATCCTGCTTATGCAACACTAACCAAAGCGCAGATGCTTGAAGGCTTATCCGCACCTCTCCATCCAGGCGCAGTAAAATATTATAAAGAAGTCGGCTTAATGAAATAGTTTCTGCACAGTTTCGGCGATGGTTACAGCCATCGCCGATTCCCTTCTCCCTCCCCTGCCTTTCCCGCCCGATCCTGTTCTGCCGCACAATTATAATGAAATCACCCCTGATTTCTGGTAATTTATCTACTGATTTTTATCAAAAAAATGACGTAACTGTTTAGTTACAGACCACACGTTATGCTAAAGTCGTGGTGCTACCTGAATAGTTACAAAATGACGTAGGTTTCACTCATATAAATACTGTCATGAGGGGCATATGAGCAAGATTGACGTACAATTTGAAGACGATGGCATGGAACTGGCCAAAAAAATGGCCGAGGAAGAAGAGGGTATCGGACGTCAGCCTACAGGCTGGCAAAAATACCTCATTCCGACGATAGCCGTAAGCTGGAGCCTGTATCAACTGGCGCTGCCCCGCTTTATAGTTCTGGACACTACCTATATCCGGGCCATACATCTGGCATTTGCTCTGACCCTGGTCTACCTGAACTATCCTTTCTTTAAAAAACCTGTCTTTGGCATCAACTATTTTTCAAATAAAAAATCAATTCCTCTCTTAGACATTTTTATGGCCGCCCTGGCCTGCTTCTCAGCTCTTTATCTCATAATTTTTCTCAATGACATAAACAGCCGACAAGGGGCTCCTGTTCTCATGGACATTATTTTTGGCATTACGCTCACGGTACTCCTGCTGGAAGCTGCCCGGCGTACCATCGGCCCGGCTCTGCCGATAATCAGTGGTTTTTTTATAGCCTACTGTTTCCTTGGTCCATACATGCCGGATCTCATTGCCTTTAAAGGAACTTCACTTAACCGCTTTGTCGGCCAGATGACCATGTCGACCGAGGGCATCTACGGGATACCACTTGATGTTTCCGCGACAATAGTCTTCCTGTTTGTCTTATTCGGAGCCATGCTTGATAAGGCAGGGGCAGGTCATTATTTTATCCAGCTGGCACTCAGCCTGCTTGGACGCTTCAAGGGTGGACCGGCCAAAGCTGCTATCATGGGAAGCGGACTGACAGGTATGATTTCAGGTTCAAGTATAGCAAACATTGTCACCACCGGTACCTTTACAATCCCCATGATGAAAAAAGTCGGTTATCCAGCAACCAAGGCTGCTGCCGTTGAAGTTGCCGCCTCCACAGACGGCCAGCTTGCTCCGCCCATTATGGGGGCTGCGGCCTTCATTATTGCCGAATATGTGAATGTTCCCTATATCCAGGTTGTTAAAGCTGCAGCTATTCCCGCTTTTGCCTCCTATGCGGCCCTGTTTTACATCTCCCACATTGAGGCCTCAAAACTGGGCATCAAAGGGCTCCCTAAAAGTCAGTTACCAAAGTTTTTTAAAACTCTCGTTTCTGGCCTGCACTTCCTTATCCCTCTGGGCATGCTGCTCTATGAATTAATTGTTGTTCGACATTCTCCGGAACTTGCTGCTTTTAATGCGATCTGTGTGCTGGCAGTCATTATGTTGTTCCAGGAGCCTCTCAAGGCACTGCGCGATAAAACTTCAATAGCAGATGCCTTTAAGAAGTCAATTACACTTATTGTATCATCCCTTGCCTCAGGTGCCAGGAACATGGTTGCAGTTGCACTTGCCACGGCCGCAGCCGGTATCATTGTTGGCGTCGTCGCTCTAGGGCTCGGTAACCTTATTTCAGAAATTATTGATGTATTATCAATGGGCAATGTCTTTTTAATGCTTGTTATTACGGCCCTGGCAAGCCTTATTATCGGCATGGGGCTGCCCACAACAGCCACATATATTGTCATGGCAGCCTTAACAGCTCCTGCCATTGTCAATATTGGCGGTATGCAGGGATTTGTCGTACCACTTATGGCTGCACATCTTTTCTGTTTTTATTTCGGAATACTGGCAGACGACACTCCGCCTGTCGGGCTGGCAGCGTACGCAGCAGCAGCTATTGCCAAATCACC
Source organism: Desulfobulbus sp. (assembly GCA_003978695.1). GTDB lineage: Bacteria > Desulfobacterota > Desulfobulbia > Desulfobulbales > Desulfobulbaceae > Desulfobulbus_C. Next base: position 6,388 of record QNYF01000143.1, read on the forward strand.
ACCCATTGCCACCGGGTTGCAGGGATTTATGTATGATATCAGGACAGCAATTCTGCCCTTTATGTTTATTTTTAATACAGACCTGATTCTCCACAACATCAACTCCTGGCCACAGGGAATTTTAATTTTTGTTATGACCTGTTTTGGCAACTTCGCCTTTGCGTCAGCTACTCAAGGCTGGTTTATAGCAAAAAACAAATTCTGGGAAATACCACTTTTTCTGAGTGTTACATTTATCCTTATGCAGCCTCAACGTATTGCCCAGTGGCTTGGCATGCCCCATGAACAACGCTACTGGACCTACCTCATAGGTATGGCCCTGTTCGCCATTATTTTCTTCCTCCAGAAAATAAGAGGATCTGAAGCCCGTCAGCCTTTAAAGGCTCAACTTAAATAAGGTGAGGCAATGGAAATAATTAAAAAAATAATGGTCCCCCTTGCATTTTCCCCTTACTCTCAAGGGATTGTTGACTATGCCGTGCAGCTTGCAAAATCACTTGCCGCACAACAGATTCTTTTTGTCAGTGTTGTCAATCAACGCGATGTAGATGCCGTAACAACCATCAGTTCTTTAGGCTACGAGGTTGATGGTGATCACTATGTCAAGGAGATTGAAAAAAACCGTGTTATCGAGCTTGATAAAATGCTTAAGGGGGTAGATTTCCCCGCAGACCACATGAAACTGATCATCACTGTGGGTAAACCAGCAGACAAGCTGTTGAAAATTGCTGTCAGGGAGGACGTGGATATGATTATCATGGGAGTTAAAGCAAAAGGAGAATTCGCCCATGCATTCACCGGATCAGTTGCTGAAAAACTCTTTAGAAGATCTCCGATTACCCTGGTTTCCTACCGGGAAAAAACAATAGCAGACAAGTTAAGAAAACGTATTACTGACAAATTCTGATTTCTCGTTCTCTTCTCTCTTGGTGCCGCTGCAGCCGGGCGGCACAAAGAGCACGTCGTAAAAAAAATCTTTTTACACCGGAAAATACAACCTGTTCAATTCCACAAGAGATACGGCCAGCAACTGGCAGCGCTGCAACAGACTCTCTTTGAGCATGTATTCCCTGTCACTGTGATCATGCTCACCAATGGGTCCCAAGCCATCAACTACCGGCACCCCCTGTCCGGCGATATTAGAGCCATCTGAGACGCCCTGCCGTACTTCATCACATAAGGCAAGACCAAGAGCGTCTGCCTGTTGCTTAAAAACACAATAAAGCTCTTTATTGACCTTTGCCTGTTCCATAACAGGTCGTGAATTGATGACAGCTATTGTAGATTTGCTCCCGTTTCTGCCCGGTGTCATTACACAATGTTCAATGCTCTTTTGCAAACGCTGTCCGGATAAAAATGTGCCATATCTTGTGTCAATCTCAGCCCAGGCATGCTCTGCAACAGTATTGGCACCAATACCGCCACCAATCCTGCCCACGTTGACGACCAGACCGCTTTCGGGATCATTGAGTTCTTCGATCTGCGGCACAAGTCTGCAGAGTTCAAGAATTGCGCTGGCTTTATCCCGACCGGAGAAGGCCGCATGACCAGACCGGCCGTAAGCATCAAGCCGGTACCCGGTTTTGCCCTTTCTACCGGTAACAACCTGTCCCTCCAGGCCGCCGCATTCTGTAACAAGTCCGCAACAGGCATTACGGGCAAGTCTTTCAACCAACTCTGTTGAGCTGCCAGATCCTGTTTCTTCATCAGAGTTAAAGAGCAATACCAATGGAATGTGTTCTGCGAGACCACATTGAGCAAGCGCCCTGACAGCAAACATAGTCACCACAAGGCCCCCTTTCATATCAATAACGCCAGGGCCGAAAACACGATCTCTCTCTTCTTTATACCAGTTAAAACCGGTCTGCTCTGGAAACACTGTGTCCATGTGGCCTGCAAGTAAAATACTCTTGCTGCCGTTTTCCCGGGCAGCGGAGTTGGTAAAAACCAGATGATCCCCTACCTTTTTTTGGGGAAACCTTTGACACGAAAAAGGAAGATCAGCAAAAAAATCCTCTATAACGCTGCCAACGAGGTCAACTCCTTTTTTATTCCCGGTTCCACTCTGGATAAGAACGAGTCTTTTGAGCAGGGAAAACATCCGG
>QNYF01000229.1 GCA_003978695.1 Desulfobulbus sp.
GCGAGTTTGCCGGAATCAATCACGCCGCCATGCAGCACCAGACCTTCGGCAACCGCCCGGGTGGACTCTACTGTAAAAGAACCGCCGGACCAGTTGATTTGCCCCGTGTCTCCAACCTGCCCGCCGGCTTCTGCATAAAATGGCGTGGCCGGACAAAACAACTGCACCCTGTCTCCAGCCGCGACCTGCTGTATACAACTGCCCTGCTCATCAATGATAGCCTCAACAACCGATTCTCCCTCTACGCCTGTATAGCCTGAAAAAACCGACTGTTTTCCCTGTTCAAGCAGCTCAACCACGCCAGGGGGAAGTTCGGCAAACTGTTCTGTTTTGCTCTGCCTGCGGGAAAGATCCCGGGCGTTTTCCATGGCGTCAGAAAACCCCTGCTGATCAAACCCGATACCTTTTTCAAGGGCTATATCCCGGACAATATCCACGGGAAACCCGTAGGTATCGTAGAGTTTAAAAATAAAATCACCGGAAACCTCAACAGCAGGGTCCCCATCTTTTTGCAATCGTAAAATTTCCTCCTCCAGCATGGCCAGCCCATGGTCAAGGGTCTCACCGAACCGGTTTTCCTCGTTGTTGACAATTTTATCAAGCAGACTGGCGGATTCAACCAGATGCGGATAGGCCTCGCCCATGCAGTCAGTCACAGTAGCACAGGTCGCAGCAAAGAATTGTCCGGTCAGGCCAAGGGTTCTGCCGTAACGAATCGCACGGCGCATTATTCTGCGCAACACATAGCCTCGTCCTTCATTGGAGGGCAATACTCCATCCGCTGTCAGGAAAGTCGTGGCCCGGGCATGATCGGCAATAACCCGCATAGCCACGTCAACGGCAGGGTCTGTACCATATTTTTTACCTGACTGCTCTTCCACCTGGCTGATAATCGGCTGAAACAGATCTGAATCAAAGTTGTTAAATTTGCCCTGCAGGACAGCAGCAACTCTCTCAAGCCCCATGCCCGTGTCGATGGAAGGCTTGGGCAGCGGAGTCATGCCGTTTTCATCTTTGTAAAACTGCATGAAGACCAGGTTCCACAACTCAAGATAACGGTCACAGTCACAGCCCACGGCACAATCGGGCCGGTCACAGCCGACTTCCGGGCCAAGGTCAATATGAATTTCAGAACAGGGGCCGCAGGGACCGGTATCACCCATGGACCAGAAATTTTCAGACGCTCCCAGCCGGACAATCCGTCCCTGTGGCAGCTCTTTTACCTCCTCCCACAGGGCAAAGGCCTCGTCATCGTCTTCATAGACAGAAACCCAGAGTTGAGCAGGATCAATGCCCAGCTCCTGTGTTAAAAACTCCCAGGCAAAGGCAATAGCGTCTTTTTTAAAGTAATCGCCAAAGGAAAAATTGCCCAGCATTTCAAAGAAAGTATGGTGGCGGGCAGTATACCCGACATTTTCCAGATCATTATGCTTGCCACCGGCACGAACACATCGCTGTGAAGTCACCGCCCGGATATAGTCGCGGCGCTCTTCTCCCATAAAAACCCGTTTAAACTGGTTCATACCCGCATTGGCAAAGAGCAGTGTAGGATCGTCATGGGGCACAAGAGATGAAGAATCGACAATGGTATGCCCCTTATCAGCAAAATAATTGAGAAAGCGTGAGCGTATTTCGTTACCGTTCATAGATAATAGTCAAAGGCTAAAAGTTAACAGGAAAGGAGAAGTGCTGCGTCTGTATCCTTATACAAAATTTATTTAAGATAGGGCAGCATTGATTTAAACTCGTCTGTTCCGGCCCGTTGCAGAAGTTCATAAATTATCATCTCGGCCGGGGCCAGGACTGCGCCAACCTCGCTTAAACGCTGCTTTCCGCAACCGTCATTCTCAGGAGTCCGGGCAGAAATCCCATCAGCCACAACCCGGATATTATAACCAGCCTGCAGGCCGCCGACTGCGGTCTGATAGATACAGATATGACTTTCAACTCCACAGAGCAGCACTGTATCAATCAGAGAGGATAAACTGGCAAATTCCTGCCGGACAGCCGGATTGGCAAAGCCGTTAAATTCTGTTTTATCAGGACAGGGGACATCTTCAAGCAGGGTTGCAAGCTCCGGAACAATTGGCCCGATACCTTTTTTGTACTGGGTGTTTGCCATGATGGGTATATCGAGTGTACGGGCCAGATGAATCATGAGAGTAATATTCTTCACAACAGTTTCAGCACCATGAATATGGGACATCAGCCGTTCCTGTGGGTCAACAATATACAGACAGCACTGCTCCGGACGAATAAAACGAGGTTCATTTATCATAGATTCTCTCTCTTCTACAAAAAACAGGATACCGGCTATTTAGTGACCATATCCTGTTTTTGCAACAAGAAAACTCTTCTGGTCATCATTGAAGGGCAAGGTGACCAGGGAATCAGCAAAAAAAACGGCGTTCCTGCCAAAGACAGGAACGCCGAATTACTTGTATATTCTTACCGGCGTAGAAAACCGGAATGAATATCTTTTACCTTCTTACAACACCAGGTACACGAATGTCTTCCACAAGGTGTTGGATATGCTCCGGCGGTGCCGGGGTAATACCTGAGATGACATAGGCAACAACAAAGTTAACCAATGCACCTACCGCACCAAAGGCTTCCGGGGCAATACCCAGGAACCAGTTGTCCGGTGTATTGGCAGCCATTGCTGTACCCGGAACAAAGAACCAGCCTTTAAACCAGAAGATGTATACCAGGGTAATACCAAGACCTGACAACATACCAAGAACAGCGCCGATATTATTCACCCGCTTCACAAAAATACCCATCATGAGCGCTGGGAAAATAGAAGATGCGGCCAGACCAAAGGCCAGGGCAACAACCTGGGCGGCAAATCCCGGAGGATGCATTCCGAAATACCCGGCCACGCAGATGGCACCGGTCATGGCAATACGACCGGCCATCAGCTCAGCCTTATCTGACATATCAGGCATCAGAATGCCTTTGAGCAGATCATGAGAGATGGATGAAGAAATTGCCAGTAGCAGACCTGCAGCTGTGGAAAGTGCTGCAGCAATACCACCAGCAGCAACAAGGGCAATTACCCAGTTGGGCAGCTTGGCAATTTCAGGGTTGGCAAGAACCATGATGTCTCGGTCGACTTTGACCATTTCATTTTCAAAGTCTTTATTGCCTTTACCTACATACTGGATCATGCCGTCGCCGTTTTTATCTTCAAACTTAAGCAGACCTGTTTTTTCCCAGTTCTTAAACCACTCGGGACGCTCATCATATTTGAGCCACTGACCGGCGTTTGCACCGGATGTAGGACGAATGGTCTCCATCAGGTTCAACCGTGCCATGGCGCCAACTGCAGGGGCCGTGGTGTAAAGGATGGCAATAAATACCAGCGACCAGCCAACAGATGACCGCGCATCCTTAACTTTGGGCACGGTAAAGAACCGGGTGATAACATGGGGAAGCCCTGCAGTACCAATCATAAGAGAAAGGGTATACAGGAAAATATTCAAGGTATTCCCTTTTTGCAGGGTGTACTCATGAAATCCCAGATCAACCAGGGTTTTATCCAGCTTATCCAGCAGGAACATATTGTTTGGATCACCACCCATATGCGCGCCAAGCCCAAGCTGTGGTATAGCTGTACCCGTAAGATGCAGAGAAATAAATACAGCCGGTACCGTATAGGCGAAAATCAAAACGCAGTACTGGGCAATCTGGGTGTAGGTTACACCTTTCATGCCGCCGAGAACCGCATAAATGAAAACGATGACCATACCAACTCCCAGGCCGACATTAAAAGGCAGCTCAAGGAAACGGGAAAAGGCAACGCCAATACCCTTCATCTGACCGATAACATAGGTCAGTGAAGCAGTTATGAGGCAGATAACCGCAACAACACGGGCAATATTGGAATAATACCGGTCACCGATAAACTCAGGAACCGTAAACTTACCATATTTACGCAGGTAAGGTGCCAGCAGCATAGCCAGCAGACAGTAACCACCTGTCCAGCCCATCAAAAATACGGAAGCATCATAACCTTTAAAGGCAATGAGACCGGCCATGGAGATAAACGAAGCCGCAGACATCCAGTCAGCGCCGGTTGCCATACCGTTTAAGACGGGATGAACACCTTTACCGGCAACATAGAATTCGCCTGTGGTGGCAGCTCGTGCCTTGATGGCAATAAAAATATACAGGGCAAAAGTTGCCCCAACTACAAGATACGTCATTAACTGTAAACTCATCAGTTTCCCCCCTTAGTCTTCCTGGACACCGAATTTTTTATCAAGCTGATTCATACGCCAGGCGTAGAAAAAGATGAGCACAACAAAGGTATAAATTGAACCCTGCTGCGCGAACCAGAACCCGAGCGGATAGCCGCCAAGAATATGGATACTGTTCAACGCGGGAGCCAACAAAATACCACACCCATAAGAAACGATAAACCAGACGACCAAACATCCTAAAACTAACCGGATATTGGCCTTCCAGTATTCACCACCGGAATCACTACTCATACAACCTCCTCCTCTTAAAAATTATGGAACGTCTCTCCCTGTTCCACTTCCTATCCAATGACTTCAAAACATCAACGAAAAACACTGAATGGCAATTCAGTAAAAGATTTTATACTTTTTCAAGGGTTTTCTGTCAAGAAAATAGGTCGCAAACTCGCCTGCAGGAAAGAGGCATTGGCAGAATGCTTATAAAAACAACTCGTTGAAAACAATTTTTGCTCTACTGCTGGTGGAAACTCCCGGACGAAATGCTTATCTGCCCAATCTCCACCATATATCAGGACATCAATCCTCTTATCCGCCCTGCAAGATAGAGATCTTTGAGGGTGTGAATCCCACCATGCTTAAATTTTTTAATCAGGAATAAAAATAGATATGCTGTCTGTAAAGCATCTTCCAAAGCGTCATGGGGTTTAAATCTGGGAAGATTAAACTCTTCGCTCAACACATCAAGATTATAGGATTGCGACTGATCACACCCTCCGTAAAAATCAACACACTGAGCTTCTTCATAGCCCCGGGCAAGCCGCATGGTGTCAACACTCGGGTTAGAAATCATTCCACCAAGACACTTGCGGGCAGCTTTCCCTAAAAAATGCATATCAATCCCCACAAAATGACCGACCAGTAACGCATTTCCACAAAACTCGACAAATTCAGGCAGCACTTCTTCCATGGACGGCGCAGCCTTCAACTCTTCCGGAGTAATCCGATGCACCAGAGTTGCCTGATTAGGATCAATGTTCACTGGACGTATATACTGATGAAAAGTCTGGCTGAGTTCAACCTGCAAATTGACAATCCGGACCGCTCCAATAGAAATAATCTCATCTTTTCGTTTGTTCAAACCAGTCAACTCTGTGTCGCATACGACAAAAGTGTACTCGTGCAGCGGGCGTCCCTGGTTAAAATCAGCAAACAAGGCTTTATTTTTTACAAGAGCCGGATGCGTTTTACGCAGCCAGGGAAATAAATTCTTGAAATCAGCCATCTCAACCCACCGGAAACATGGTTTTAAGAACACTGTGCAACCGTTCGATGACTTCAAACGAATCCCTGAGCATTCGTTTTTCCAGGTCGGAAAGACTTGCCGGATCGATGTGGTTATCTGGCAGGATTCCAGCTTCAAGCTGGTTGAGCTGGTGAATCAGACGAAGCTGCATCTGCATCTCATAGGCTTCTACGGCCATGGCCCACAACTCTTCACCAATAACCTTTTCCTTGGACAATACATGCAGTCTGGACAGTGTATTTGTTTCTTTAACGCCATGCTTTAAGGCAAGTACCCGGGCAAAATTGACAAAAGGCGTTAATCCCTGTCGTTTGATATCGAGTTTATTAATGTGCTCGCCATCTTTTTCCACAATAAAATTCTTGAAAAAAGAAAGAGGTGCCCGGCCGGCCATGCACTCATGGGCTAGATGGAGCAGGTAGAGCTCCTGCCTTTTGGAGATAACATTCAGATGCTGGCGCAGCTCAGCTGCAAGACTTGCCTTGCCAAAACCAGTTCGAAAATCAAAAAATATTGTCGCATGCAGCAATTCCTGCGGATCTGGCGCTGAGACCCATTTCTGAAAATACTCTTTCCAGACACTTACCGGCTGGCACCATTTGGGATTCACAGCCATGATTTCACCCGGACAAAGGGGATAGCCGCAATTTACCAGATGGTCGATAGCTTTTTCAGCAAAAGCTTTAAAATAATGCTCTGCCGCCTGACGTTGCTGTTCATCTTTTGGATCGACATAGATTATCGCGTTGTCCTGATCGGTTTTAAATGTCTGCTCACGCCGCCCCTCAGAGCCCAGGAGCAGCCAGCAGTAATCGACCGGCGGCTGGCCCATTTCTTCTTCAAGCAGGGTCAGAAGCCGCTCCAGAATCTGATCGTTTAATATCGAAATCATTCTGGCAATATTGCCGGCTTTTGCCCCTTCCTTAATAAGATTACGGATCATTTCCGGAATTTTCTGTGACAGAGGGTACAACCCCCGAATATCCCGCTGTTTGCTGATTTCCTTAAACAGTGAGTAAGGCGAATTGCCCTGCAGGAGCATGATATCGTGGGAAGTGACCACTCCTATAATTTTCCCCCTGCGTTCCACGCCAAGATGATGAATACCCGTTGACATCATTCTCAGCAGCGCATCAAAGCAAACCGACTGCGACAAAACTGTTCCCACAGGAGATGACATTATCGTATCTACAGCTTCATTATAATCACGCCCCTTAGCCAGAACTTTGTTGCGCAGGTCACGGTCAGTGACAATACCAATAATATCATCCGGTTTCCCCTGAGTATGGATAAGCAGGGAACCTATCTGGCATTCCGCCATGGTTTTTGCGGCCTCCTGAATTGACGTATCCGGGGCAACGGAATGAGGGTCCTGTTTGACGATATCACCCACCTGCATGGAAAAGAGATATAAGTCCTCGTCTCCACGCCGGGTCATCTTGTGACTACGCAGTTCGGTATAGGCCGTTGTGACAATTTTTTCTGAAAAACTCTTCAGATAATACTGAGGAAATCCTGATTGCGTGTTAATTAAATCAAGAAAGATCTCCCGGGGCAGCAAAAAACAGAATGTATCCTCAACGGTCTCGATGTCAAGGTTGGCCACTGTCCCTCTGATTATCGGCAGGGCACCTATATACGATCCTTCGCCACGGTAATCCTTAAGCGTAACCTCACCCTCATCATCCACAATGGATGATTTCACGCCACCCTGCTGAATCAGGTAAAGATGGGTGAGCTCTGTTTCTCCGGCAGAAAGCAATTTGACTCCCTTTGGAAAAAAGTCCACTTTCACATGCTTTGCCACTTCATGAAGTTTTTTATTGTTGAGTTCATTAAAGGGCATAATATTCGACAGAAACTCAACTACCACTTCCGGTGCTTCCGAATGTACATCACCTGCAACAACCATCAGCTTTTCTCCACAACTGCAATGAGTAATCCTGTTGTATCTATTCAGTTACAGACCACACGTTATGCCAAAGTCGTCATGCTCCCTGAATAGTTACATCCTGTTTAATAAATATCAGAATCCGAACCAGACTGTCACCGAATCTGGAACGTAATCCTGCAATATACCTCTGCAGATTTGACATGGCAACACATCTTCCTGTATCTCTTCCCGCCAATACCCCGGAGTGGCACAGCAATCTCTTGCATGCCACATGGTGGCATGCTATAAAGAAACAGGATCAACATAAATTACCTACTTCCCAGAGGACTCCATGAAACACACAATCGGATGTACAGCAGCAGCCATTTTCCTGGTAACGGCAACCTGTTCCTTTGCTGGAATACATTTTAACAGCATCAAGAGTGATGTGCTCCTGCAAACCCTGCAGGAGAAAAAACCGGTTACTCTTGTTGACATTCAAAAGAAAAAATCATTTCTTCTCCATCATTTTTTCAACTCTCTGGAGACAAATGCCTACCCCGTCAAAACAGATAAGGACACCGGCAAGATCAAAGAAATTCTTCAGGCTCTGCAGACCAACACTTCTCCCGTTATCATCGTGGGGCCACGAGGAACACGAGCATCCAAAAGAGCGTATACGTTTCTTGTCAAACAGGGTATTCCTCCCGAAAGACTTGCCATCCTGGAAAAAGGCATCAGAGGATGGCCTGCTCCTGAGATTCTTCTCAACACTTCCGGGCAGTGAAGCAATTACTAAACTGTTCAGGATGAACAGGACAAAAGAAATCACAGAGTTCAAACAAAAAAGGCAGGATGTTTTCACATCCTGCCTTTTCTGGAAAAAGCCCTCTTTTGCGTGACTCCTTCTTACAAGTTTTTCTTCCCTGCCACCAGGTTGTCTACAACTGACGGATCAGCAAGGGTTGAGGTATCTCCAAAGTTGTCAAAATCATC
>QNYF01000067.1 GCA_003978695.1 Desulfobulbus sp.
ACCGGCAAAGACCGGAGATACAACCATGCCCAATAAACAGACAACATAAATACAAATCTTCATTGCTTTCTCCAATATTTCAGCGGGATTTTCGAAAAAGGGTCACAAGAACAAATCCTGCGGCGAACCCGCCTACATGCGCCCAGAATGCCACTCCACCCCCTGCGGCTGAAAGACTGGGGATTCCCCCGATCAACTGCAGCAAAAACCAGTACCCAAGCATTACGTAAGCCGGCATTGACACTGTGGTAAACAAGAAACCAAGGATCAGCAGGGTATGCACCTTCGCATGGGGATACAGACGTCCATACCCGCCCATGACTCCACCAATAGCTCCGGAAGCGCCAACCATGGGCAAGGCACTTGAGGTATCGGTGATCAGTTGGGTTCCGGCTGCAACAAGTCCGCAGAGAATATAAAAAATGGCAAAACGAAACGGCCCCATGGAATCTTCGACGTTATCGCCAAATATCCAGAGAAACCACATATTACCAATGAGATGAAACCAGCCGCCATGCATGAACATATGCGAGATAATTGTATAAATTCCCCGTTGGCCCTCCATCACACAATACATGTCGCCGCCAACCGGCACCCGGGTCCCTTTGGGAATAAGAGCAAACAGTTTTGCCGGAATCATGCCAAATGAACACAGAGAATGAGCCAGAGACTGGCTGTTACCAAACCCCTGTAATAACGCCCATGACAGGGCACAGAGAACAATAATCGTGAGAGTTGCCACCGGCTGGCTGCTGGTCGGATTTTCATCACGTAACGGAAACATGGGAATACTCCTTATACGCCCAAATAGCGCATTTTAACCTGATCAGTAAAATCAGTAAACGGAGAGTCGCTACTCCAGACGACCCTGCCCTTCTCCATAATGACACAACGGTCGCTGATCTCCTGTAATTTTTTGATATTCTTATCTATAATAAGAATCGACATACCCTTTTCTTTTAAAATTTTCAATCCCTGCCAGATTTCCTCACAGAGAATCGGGGCCAGGCCTTCGGTTGGTTCATCAAGCAGCAGCAGCCTGGGGTTAATCATAAGTGCCCTGGCAATGGCAAGCATCTGCTGCTCTCCCCCTGACAGCTCCCGGCCAAGATGACTCAGACGTTCCCGCAAGCGGGGAAAGATGGAAAATGCCTTGTCCATGGTATAAGGATCGGGACTGCCGGTAAAGTTAGCTGCCACAGCCAGCAGATTTTCTCTCACGCTGAGAGTGGGAAAGATCTGCCTCCCCTCCGGAACAAGCCCAATGCCCAGCCGGGCAATTTTATAAGAGGGTAAATCCTGAATACTTTGTCCTTCAAGACGTATAGAACCCCGACAGGCCGGTGTCAGCCCCATGATGGAACGAATTACCGTAGTTTTACCCATGCCGTTTCGACCCATAAGCGCCACAACATCGCCCCGGTCTACAGTCAGGGATACTCCAAACAGGGCCTGGGCGTTGCCGTACATGGTTTCTATTACGCTCAGATCAAGCATGCTGTCCCCAGATACACATCCTGAACCACCGGATTGTTGCGGATTTCTTCCGGCGTTCCCGTTGCGACCACCCGCCCCTGATCAAGAACGGTTATCCTGTCTGCCAGAGAAAACACCGCTTCCATGTCGTGTTCCACAAGTACAATTGTCACACCGCCCTTGAGCGTCTTTATCATCTCTGCAAGATCTCTGGAACTGCCCGGACCAAGTCCGGCCATGGGTTCGTCCAGAAGCAGCAGCTCCGGCGTTGTGGCCAGGGCCATACCGATTTCCAGCAGTCGCTGTTCCCCGTGGGCAAGATGCGAGGCTCTCATCCCTGCCCTCTTTGCAAGGCCCAGCCGTGACATAATTTCCCGGGCCGGTTGCTGCAGGGCCGGGCTTGCAGAGGCCTGCTGCCAGAAGCGGTAGCTTGAACCTTCATTGGCCTGAACTGCCAGCGCGATATTTTCCTGTACCGTGAATCCGGCGAACAACGAGGTTATCTGGAACGAACGGGCCATTCCCAAACGAGCCCGGGCCGGCACAGAAAACCGTGTAATATCCCTTCCCTTAAACAGAAGCACTCCTCCACTCACTGGCAAAAGACCCGTTATCAGGTTAAGCAGGGTGGTTTTACCCGCACCATTAGGACCAATAAGCGCGTGCAGTTCGCCCGGCGACACAGTGAAGCTGATATCTGAACAGACCTGCAGGCCGCCAAAGGATTTATCAAGATTTTGTAAACAGAGCAGGGATTCAGTCATGATCCTTACCCCGCTCAAAGAAGAGACCATAAATGCCGCCCCGGGCAAAAAGAACCACCAGAATAAGAAACGGGCCCAGGATGACCATCCAATGTTCTGTGTATATAGCCAGATATTCTTCGAGAAACAGCAGTACAGCCGCTCCAAGTGCCGGGCCGACAAGGCTGCCCATGCCTCCAAGCAAAACCATGACCATGATCTCACCGGACCGGGTCCAGTGAATCATGCCGGGACTGACAAATTCACCCTGATTAACCAGCAGCACCCCGGCAAGACCTGCCGCAGCTCCGGCCAGGCAGTAGCTGAACAGACGATAGCCGAATGGGGAAAAGCCGAGGACAGCAAGCCGTTCTTCGTTTTCACGGCTGCCGATGAGCACCCTGCCAAAACGGGAACCTGTGAGCCGGTACATCAGATAGAGAAACAAGAGCAACAGGACAAGGCATAGGTAGTAAAACTGCTGATCACTTCCCAGATTTATTCCTGGCAGGGTATTTCGGCCGGAGAGCGAAATGCCGTCACTGCCACCATAGGTGTCAAGTGAGGTAAAGAAAAAATAGACCATCTGGGCAAAGGCCAGGGTAATCATAATAAAATGCATGCCCTTGGTACGCAGGCTGATCGCACCGGTAACAAGAGCAAACAGGGCGGAGAGCACCATGGCAAGCGGCCAGACCAGCAGCCCGTTTTCAGAACCGGTAAACTGCGGCAGAAAACTGAACAGTGGCGTTCCTTCATAACTGTGATAGGCAAGAATTCCCATGGTAAAGCCGCCAATACCCATAAACGCCGCATGGCCAAGACTCACCATACCGCCGTACCCGAGAATAAGATTAAGACTTGAGGCGGCAAGCCCGTAAATCAATGCTCTGGTTGCAAGAGCAAGCAGATACTGTTGGCCAGACAGTTCAAGAAGCAGTGGGAGCACGGCCAGGAGGCACACGCAGAGAATGCCCACACTTACTTTCTTACCAGACATTAACAGACTATTCTGTGACCGGAAACAGCCCGGAGGGTTTAAAGGCAAGAATAAGGGCCATGAAAATATACACAGACATGGACGCAAGAGCGGCTCCCATGCGATCTGCCGCAGATGATGACTCAAGAAAAAGGCGAAACAGGTCAGGCAGAAAGGCTCTGGCCAGGGTATCGACCAGCCCCACAAGAAGAGCACCGATAAGTGCCCCCCGTACCGATCCTATGCCGCCAATGACGATAACCACGAAGGTCAAAATCAACACCGACTCGCCCATGCCCGCCTCAACGGCAAGAATCGGCCCGGCCATAACACCGGCAAGACCTGCCAGCAGGGTACCAAGACCAAAAATCAGAGTATAAAGCAGCCGGATGTTCACCCCCAGCGCTCCCACCATATCCCGGTTGGTTGCACCGGCACGGATCTGCATGCCGAGCCGGGTTCTGGAGAAAAGCAGGTACAGAAACAGGGCGACGAGAATTCCCACAGAGATAATCGCCAGCCTGTAGAGAGGATACTGTATGCCCGGAAAGAGTTGAACCGATCCGCTCAGCCAGGCCGGAACATCCATGAACAACGGTTGCCGCCCCCAAAGGATACGGACAAGCTCGTTAAAGAAAAAAATCAGGCCAAAAGTGGCAAGCACCTGATCAAGATGATCCCGATGATAGAGTTTTCGTAAAATGAGCACTTCCACCACCATCCCGGCAATCGCAGCCGCAGGCAGTGCCGCCAGCAGCCCCAGCAGAAAGGACCCGGTCTTCAAAGCCACAGTCGCGGCAACGTAGGCACCGATCATGTAAAAACTGCCGTGGGCCAGGTTGACGACCTGCATAATCCCAAAAACAAGGGTCAACCCTGCAGACATCAAAAAGAGCATCACCCCAAGCTGGAGGCCGTTTAAAATCTGTTCAAGAACAAGCATTGCTGTTACTCAAGCCAACTCTTGGGGTCACAGACAAAGGTGCTCTCAGCGTACACATTGCCCCACATACGCATCCTGATGATCGTTAAAGACCTTTTTCAACAGTTTATTTGTAAAGGTGCCGTCTTCTTTTTTCACTACCTGACGAACGTAAAAATCCTGAATAGGGAAATTGTTGGGGCCAAAGCGAAACGCCCCTCGTACACTGGTAAAATCTGCTTTCTCAAGGGCTGCCCGGAAGGCATCTTTTTTGCTCACGTCTCCACCAACGGCCTGGAGAGCTGAACCTATCAGCCGGGCTGCGTCATACCCCTGTGAGGCAAACAGGGTCGGCATACGACCATACTTTTTTTGAAAAGCTGCCACAAAAGCTGTATTGGCAGGCGTAGCAAAATCCGCACTCCACTGGGAAGAATTTATGACTCCTTCAGCTGCTTTTCCCACCGCTTTTAACAATCGTTCATCGGTTGCAGCCGGTCCCATAAGAGGTATCTTCCCGGTTAAACCGGCCTGAGCATACTGTTTTAAAAAGTTTATGCCCATTCCACCCGGCAGAAAGAAATACACCGCATCGGGCTTTGCCGCCCGCAGGGCCGCGATTTCCGCTGCATAATCGGCCTGGCCAAGGCTGGTATATACTTCGGCAGCAATATTTCCTTTATAAAACCGTTTGAAACCGGCAACATTATCCTTTCCGGCAATGTAATTAGGGGCAAGAATGTACACCTTGGCATAGCCCTGTTCCGTGGCATACTGGCCAATGGCTTCTGAAAGGTTGTCTGTCTGCCATGCAACATTAAAAAAATTCTTATCGCATCCCTTTCCGGCAAAAAAAGAGACCCCTGAAAGAGGACTGATATAGAAAATATCCTGTTTGACAATCTTGGGAACCACGGCCATGGCAACGTTGGAAAAGGCAATGCCGGTAAGGATTTGAGCGTGATCACGCTCAATAAAGCGTTTGGCTATCTGACGCCCCTTTTCCGGTTTTCTGCCGTCATCTCCAACAAGCAGTTCAACCGGCACACCGCCCAGCTTACCGCCATCCTGATCCATGGCAAGCCTGAAACCATCACGAATTTCCTCACCCAGATACCCGGCTTTGGTGGACAGGGTGGTTATCATGCCGATCTTCACCGGCACCTGGGCCAGAACCGGCAAAGCAACAGAAACAACTAAAAAACAACAAATTACGATAACGCGTGTCTTCTTCATTCTTTCACTCTGGTTAGTATCTTAAAATTCAGGGTGCTTCTATTGCATCCTGCACGCCGGGGCGTACGCATCCTGATGATTGGTAAACACCTTGGAGAGGATACGGTTTGTCACGTTACCCTGCTCATCTTTGACCACTTCCCGGACATAAATATCCTGAATCGGGTGATGGTTGGGTCCGAAACTGAATGCGCCCCGCACGGAAGCAAAATCAGCTTTTGCAAGTGCTGCCTGAAATGCATCTTCCCTTGTCATGTCACCATTCACGGCCTTTAAGGCAGAGCCGATCAGGCGGGCATCGTCATACCCCTGACTGGCATACAGTGTCGGGGTGCGGCCATAAGCCTTGATAAAGGCGGCAACAAATACGTTGTTTGCAGGGACATCAAGATCAACTGACCATTGCGACCCGTTGATCACACCGACTGCCGCATCACCCACAGCCTTCAGGATACGTTCATCAAAGGAAAAGGCCGGACCAAATACGGGAATGGTCTCTTTAAGACCTGCCTGAGCATACTGCTTAAGAAAATTGATTCCCATACCGCCGGGCAGGAAAAAGAAAACCGCATCAGGCTTTGCGGCTCTCAGGGTGGCAAGCTCAGCCGCATAATCCGACTGGCCAAGAGTTGTATACACTTCTCCCGCCACTTTACCCTGATAAAATCGTTTAAAACCAGCCAGGGCATCTTTACCTGCCGGATAATTCGGGGCCAGGAGATAGACGTTTGAAAATCCTTTATTCTTCACATACTGACCAACCACTTCAGAAAGGTTGTCGTTTTGCCAGGCAACGTTAAAATAACGAGGATCACACCCCTTACCCGCAAGTCGTGACGGACCCGCATTAGGGCTGATATAAAAAATACCCTGCTTGACAACCTTTGGCACAACTGCCATGGCCACATTGGAGAAGACGATTCCTGTTAAAATCCGCACATGGTCTTTTTTAATAAAACGCTCGGCAATCTGACGGCCTTTTTCCGGTTTTCTGCTGTCATCGTCCACCAGAAGCTCCACCGGCACACCACCTAATTTGCCGTCTTCCATGGCAATCGCCAGCTTAAATCCGTCACGAATATCCTCACCCAGATACCCGGCTTTGGTGGACAGGGTGGTTATCATGCCGATCTTCACCGGCTCAGCTCCACAGGCAAGAGTCGCTGAAACAGCCAGCAGAAAAGCAGCAATACCAATAATCATTTTGTTCATGCTTCCTCCAGTAAGAACAGGTAATAAGCAAAGTAACTCTTCAGGAACACCTTGTTTTTTATCCATTTAAGCATGCTCGATGAGCATAAGTCCGCTTCACATTCTTCAATGAACAGATACGCGTAGACTCCGGACCTGAGGCAATCCTGAACAGTTACAGACCACACGTTATGCCAAAGTCGTGGTGCTACCTGAATAGTTACATAATGTGTACCATATTTTCCTGCAACCCTTTGAGAATCCTCCCGACTTAAATCAGCCGGTCAAACCATGCTTTTTGGCACGATCTTCCCATTTTTTTCGGGCCAGAGCCTGCAGGTCAACCTCTGTATCGGTTTCATCAACAATCTCAATGCCAAGCAGGGTCTCCAGCACATCTTCCATGGTGACCAGGCCGAGAACACTGCCGAATTCATTCACGACAACAGCGAGATGACTTCTCTTTTCCAGCAGGGAATCAAGCAAATCCGGTAACAACTGATTTGGCGACACCACAGGTACCTGCCGTTGAAGAGTTTTCAGCAGGACATCTCCCTGGCCCTCAGCAACCCGGCTGAGAATTTCATCACGCAGGACAAAACCGGTAATGTTATCCGGGGCCTCATGGTACAGGGGAATTCTGGAAAAATTCGACTCCGGGAATTTGCGGCAGAAACCAGCCGCAGACCACTGTTCATCAGCTGCCACCATCACAGAACGGGGCGTCATGATATCAGAAGATTTGATCGACTGCAGCTTGAGCAGGTTACCTATTATGCGTGATTCGTTTTTATTAATGGCACCGCTCTGGGCACCAATTTCCGTAAACGCGGCAAAATCCGCCCGGCTGAGCACGCTTTTTTCCTTATCTTTTTTGAGATGTTTGGTGATCCACTGACTCAGCCAGACCAGAGGTTTTAAGAGTACCATCAGGATGCTCACGGATCGGATGGTAAAAGGCGTCAGCTCTTTCCAGTAATTCGCGCCAATGGTTTTAGGGATTATTTCCGAAAGAATCAGGATTGCCATGGTCATAATTCCTGCAATAATTGATTCATAACTGATATGCACAACGCCAAGGGCAAGGGTGTGGGCACCAAAGACCTTACCCGCCTGTACACCAACCCCAATCGCGCCCACAGTATGGGCCATGGTATTCAGGCTGAGAATCGCTGACAGCGGTCGGTCGACCTCTTCCTTGAAACGACGTACCCGTTCCCCAAGAGATGGCTTTTCCCGCTCAAGAGTCGTTACAAAGGCAGGGGTAATACACAAAAGCACTGCTTCCCAGATGGAACAGAGAAAAGAAAAACCTATCGACATGAAAAAAAACAGTATGAGCAGGGTCATGATGGCGGTTTGCTGAAGTTTATCCCCGGAATTTACAGTAAGAACTCACAGGCAGAATTGCCCATGGTAATAAAGAGATAGGAATTCTGCAACTTTCCTTTCCTGAGTCATAGATTATTGAGGTAACCCGGCTGACAATTTCGCTGCTACAGGCACTCTTTCATAAAAAAAGCGGCAAGGATGTTTAATCCAAACCGCTTGATACCCGCAATGTATGATCCGCCGAAAGAACAACACGCCAAAATGGCGATTGCTCAGGTTCGGATCATCTCGGCAATGCGAAATGCCATTTCCAGCGACTGCTCAGCATTAAGACGCGGATCACAGGTCGTCAGATAATTCAGCCCCAGCTGGTCGTCATTGAGTTCGCGGGCACCTCCCGTACACTCGGTAACGTCATCACCGGTCAGTTCAAAATGAAC
>QNYF01000017.1 GCA_003978695.1 Desulfobulbus sp.
TATTAACTTTTCAGATGCTCGTAACTGAGCTTAATTGGGAATCCGGTGCAAATCCGGAACGGGCCCGCCGCTGTAACCGGGGACGACTTTTGCAGTAAAGCCACTGACTTCGTTGTTGGGAAGGCGCAAAAGGAGGATGAACCGGGAGTCAGAAGACCTGTCTGGAGATTACGCCGCAGGCAGAGAGTCTTCCTGCGGAAGCATTACCTTCGTGGACAAGAGGTGAGCTAACGCATTCGTGGAAAAACAGGGAATCCCCGAATCTATTTAATAGATTCGGGGATTTTTTTTTGTTCGCCGGTTGGGTTGCCTTTTGTATTAAGTAAATTTCAGGAGATGAAAAATGAGAAAAACAATTGTTGTAGTTTCTGCAACCCTGCTTTTGAGCAGTACAGCCCTGGCCGGAGTAAACGACAAAGCACAATCGTTCACTGAGGCATTCAGCAATGGAACACCTTCCGGACAGATTCGTCTGGGCTACATTGTACTGACCCCGGATGCAAACGAAGAAAAAGCAACCTATGATCTTGCCCTGGGAGGGCAGTTGAAATTTGAAACAGCTCCTCTGGCCGGGGTTTCTTTAGGCGCGGCATTCTATACATCACACAGCCTTCTCCAGCCAGATGATGAGGATTTTAATGATGAACTCTCTTCATCTGATCAGCATTATGATCTGTTGGCCGAGGCTTACCTGAATTATGAGCTTCAAGGGGTCACCTTTCGGGCAGGTCGTCAGCTCATTGATACTCCTTTTGCTGACAGTGATGACATCCGGATGACTCCGCATACCTTTGAAGCCCTGGTAGCTGGTTATGAGTGGAAGGATTTTTCGGTCCAGGCGGGATACTTGTCAGCATGGCAGGGGGTAGATGCCGGATACCATGATAATGCGGATTTTGCTGACATGATTTCTGGTTCTGATGACACCTGGATGTTTGGACTTGGTTATAGCAGTGACCTGCTGGAAACCACTGTCTGGTATTACAGTGTTGCTGACGTTGTCAATGCATTTTATGGCGAGATTATGGTCCCCCTCGAGCTCGCAGATGATCTTTCTCTGACTTTTGGAGCACAGGTGAGCATCCAAAGTGATGAAACTGATTTACAGACTTATGCTGAAACCGGGGCCAGAGTCGAGGGCAGTCTCTATGGAGTGATGGCTGAGCTCTCTTTTTCCGGGATTACTGCCGGTGTTGCCTATAATTATGCTTCAATTGATGAGGGAGAATTATTATTTGGCGGTTTTGGTGGCGGGCCGTTCTTCACCAATATTGATACCCTGGTTGCCAACGAGTTTGCCGCCGGTCAGGATGCGGAGTCGTATATACTCTCAATTACCTATGATTTAAGTGATGTCGGAATCAAGGGCTTGTGTGTTGGGTATACCTACGGCAATTACCAGGGAGGAGCAGAACCTCTGGACAGTGCGGCAAATGCGGAAGTGACTGAGCACGATTTTTATGTGGAGTATACGCTGTCAGATGCCTGGTCAGTTGATGCGGTCTATGTTGTGAGTGATGATAAAGAGCACTCAGAAACAACAGAGTGGGATTATGACCGTGCTCAGGCCAGGGTGAATTTTTATTTTTAAGCTGCAGTCATTATTTGAGGATAATCCAAATTGCTGCTCTTCTTTGAGACAGCGTCTTGAAGAGGAGCTGCAAAGTTTTTCAGAGCCCTTTTCTGTTTTTTTGAGTTGACACAATAGTTGCGGCAGCGAGCACGGGGAAAAAGCCTGGTATCTTGTGTAACCCACAATATGGGGCATATCTGAATAGTTACCTGCGAATTAATAATATGAATTTTTTGAGTATTCCCCTGTTCAGGGATTTACATGTGCCTGCAATCTGTCTCCAGATGTTGTTTCAACCCTTCCAAAAGAACAAAACGGCCAAGTGGAATAATTTCACAGGGGAAGCTCCCTGTAAACAGAGGATTAGTGCAGAGACCACCTGAGAGATAGAGCTTGTCGGGTGCTCCGGCAAAACGCCAGGCATTGCGGGCAATACCCCGGACAAACTTGGCAACAGCCTCGGTTTCTGAAATACCTGATACTACTGCGTCAAAAATATTGCTCATGCCAAGCACACCACAGGTTATGGAAAATCCGGTATCCGGTACAGGAACTGAAGCATAGTCAATGTCGTAGTATTTGGAGAGCAGTTCAATGGTGAATCCCATGGATGCACCGCACTCGGCGTTCCAGCCCATGTCTGCAACGCCGTGATTGAGATAGCGGACGTATTTAATATCGCGGCTGCCGCAATCAAGAAGAACAAAATCAGGTTTGTTGATCAGTCGTTTTCCGCCCCGGGCAAGGGCTGTGAGTTCGTTGATACTCTGTCTGCTCCGTCGTTTGGCGTTATGTCCTGTGGCAAGATCTGCCATAAACTCCTGGGTCAGGTCGCGGGTGGGCAGAATCCGAGCTTTTTCGTTGAGCTCTGTATCAAGGAGCTTGCAGTAGGATGTACCAAAATCAGCCAGCAGCATAGAACGTACCTTGGGGTTGAACCCCGGAGAGTTCGAGAAACGCCTCAATTTTGGCTCTGGCACTGGAGCCGGCAGTGACGTCACAGTCGAGGTACAGGGCTCTGGGATGCAGGTCGGCCAGATGTTTTGCAAGGGCAGTTTTTGCGCAAAAGGACTGGGCAAAAAAGACCGTGGGGATTTCAGGATTACAATATGTTTCAAGCTGCAGGTTTGCGGGCGTTTTATTCTCCATGCACCTTGTCCAGCCATAGACATGGGTTGTGTCGGGGAACAGTGAGAGTATGGAAAAATCCCGTGGAGGCACGCCCCAGAAGCCCGCTGTCGGCTTACATGAATCTTGAGGATCTGAAGGGACCGGCGACTGAACTCCTTTGGTAATTCTGAGCAGTTTGTCCATGAGTGGCAGGGAGCTGGTACAAATTGGCGTGCCGAAATCGTCCATGTCCTGATTGCGGGTGGTCGTAATGGCGACTCCCAGAGTGTCAGAAAGAATCCGGGAGACATGGAGGGCGCAATCACATTTTCCCGGACCAACGTCAATGTATATATGGTCGAGTTGCAGATGCATGCTGTTGAGAACAACCGTTCTCAGAATGGCACAGTAGACACGGGGCAGATGTTTTGCCGTCAGGTCAATGGGCAACTGCAGCTGTGGCTCATCGAGGTCAATAATGGTATCTCGGGAGTCATGGATAGCCTGAATCGTTTTCAGGGGAGGGATTCCAACAATACCTATTTTGCGGTTCATCTGCATGTATTATAAAAAAAGTCAGGTGTCTTCTCTGTACAATAAAAAGAGGCCGAGTGAACCAATCAGGATATGGATTACTGTTGCCGCAAAAAGGGAATTCATATATCCGGCTTTTGCCAGGGATTGCAGGGTGCCCCAAACTCCCCAGCAGGCAAATGCCAGACCGCAGCTGACAGGTACTGCAAGTGACAGATCACGCCCCCATTTACGGTAAACCATGAGCAGTAGGGGGAGGCCAAGGAGTAACAGGGGAAAACCAAGCATTATGTAGGAAATACGCCCAAAGAATTCAGCCCAGGCAATGGTTGCTTCATCCGGTGAACGTTTATGCAGGGCATCCCGGTACAGTCCTGTGAGGGAAAGCTCCTGCGAGCGATTCTGCGAAACAAAAAAATCCTGAGGTTTATCGAAAAAACCAAAATCACGCCGGGTGAAGACTTCGGTAAGGAATTTACCTCCGGGAACTGCTGTTTGCAGCTGTCCTTCGTAGAGAGTCCAAATACCGTTTTGCCACTCGGCACGCCTGGCCGCAATCAGGGAGTTGAGTCGATAATTACTGTCCCAGGATGCATATGAAAAGAAATGAAAATCATTTTTATGGGGATCGGGACGGGCAAACGAATAAAACCCGTCAACACCGCGGTAATAATAGCGGCCGTTTCGATAGATACCCAGGGGGACCCGACCTTTGACTTCCTTGTTCCATATTTCATTGGTTTTGGCGACGGTTTTGGGCAGTATAATCTGGGCAGCGGTGAGTTGCAGGAGGGTGACGGCAATACCGGCGGCGATAATTGGTCGTGTGATTTTCTTCAGCGGAATTCCACAGGATTTAAGTGCGATAAGCTCGTTGGAATGGTTTAAAATTCCTAAAGTAACTACACCGGCAAGCAGGATACAGACCGGTCCCATCTGCTCGAGAATAAAGGGGATGTTGAGGATGAAAAAGTGGATTACAAGCCCCATAGATTTCCCTTTTTCGGTGAAATCATCAATTTTTTCAAAAAAATCAATGAGAAGATAGATGGCCACAAAGCTCATCATAATCATCATGATATTTTTGATAAATTGCAGCAGGATATAACGATTAAGAAGATTCACAGGTTGGGCAGTTAAATAAAGAGTAAGATGCCGGAGGTAGAGTTTGCGTTACGCTTTCTCCGGATAATCAGTTTTTATTGTTTCCGTTCAGGGCATGTAGTACCCTCTGTTGATTGGACAGTCAAGTATTCAATGTTATTTATGTGAACGGTATGGGCCTGTTTTTTGTTACAGTGCTTCCATGGCTGAAAATTGAGCGGAGAAGAGAGGATTTTTGTGAAAACACTTCCCCTGGTAACCATTATTGAGGTGCAAGCGACAGCGCCAAGTCTGCATGATAACACTGCAGATCTTGATCGTTTGAAAAATGGAGTCAGGGCGCTTTTGTCCCGCCCCCTGTCTGAGCGTAATCTCTGCATCCCCTATAAATGTATGGGGCGTGTTGCCGCAGCGTTTAGAGCAGGAGGTTTCAGGGGGTATGCTGTGCTCAGTATTCTTCCATGGCAACTGGATATAATTGATTTTCTCCCGGAAAAGACAGATTATTTACCTGCTTTGGCTCTGGATCTTGGCACGACCCATCTTGAAGCAACACTGGTGGATTTATTAACAGGGAAGACTCTTGCCCATGGTCATATTGTCAACAGGCAGATTGAGTTCGGGACCGACATTCTCAGCCGTATTCATTTTGCCGAAAGAGGAGGTGACGGCTCAGGGCTTGAGTTATTGCAAAGAGCCATTGTTGAATCCATAAACGAACTGGCCGGTGAGCTTGTGAGTCAGGTTGATATTCCTGTTCAGGAGGTATACGCGCTGGCGGTGTCCGGTAATACAACCATGGTCCATCTGCTCCTGGGGATCAATCCCTATCATATTTGCCGGGAGCCATATATCCCGTTGGTCAACGACCCTGATCCGGTCTTATCTTCTGAGATTGGTCTTGAATTGCATCCTCAGGCATTGGCCTGGGTACTGCCGAGTATTGGCAGTTATTTCGGAGGTGATCTTATTTCCGGTATTTTGGCCTCCGGACTTGATCAGGCTGAGCACACCAGTATGCTCATTGATGTGGGGACCAACGCCGAAGTGGTACTTGGGAACAGGGAGTGGCTCATTGCCTGTGCGGGTGCTGCAGGTCCGGCTCTTGAAGGTGGGGTCGCAAAAATGGGAATGCGTGCCGGTGCCGGCGCTGTAGAACATGTCAAAATCGATCATGACAGTTGGCAGCTTAAAGTACAGACAATTGACAATGTCCCGGCTGTGGGTATTTGCGGCTCTGGTTTAATAGATCTTGTGGCTGAGCTCTACCTTGCAAGAATTGTTGATTTACGCGGGAAATTCCAGGACGAGTTTACCGGCCAATCCCCTGAGCAGAGAGCCTTTGTCCGCGAACATCTTGTTGATCTGGACGGGGAGAAAGCGTTTATTGTTATACCGCTTGAGGAGTCGGGCACTGATGCTCCGGTGCTGCTCACCCAGATTGATCTTGACGCTATGATGCGTTCCAAGGCGGCAATGTATGCAATATTGACCACCTTAACGGGGCAGGTGGGAGTGGAGTTTGGAGAACTTGAACGGATTTATGTTGCCGGAGCCTTTGGCAGGCATATCGACCCTCGGCAGGCTATAACGCTTGGAATGTTGCCGGATCTTGAGCTGGAAACCTATAAAGGTATAGGTAACAGTTCATTACACGGGGCTGAGCAGATTCTTTTTGATGAAGAGGCGCGGTTGAGAGCCCGTGATATAGGGCAGAAGATTACGTATATAGAGCTTAATGTGAACCAGGATTTCATGATCCGTTTTTCGGGCTCCCGCTTCATCCCCCACACAGATCCGAAAGTTTTCCCTTCCGTCCCGGTTTTCAGCTGACCTGAACGGTGGAAAACGATCGACTTGCTTTTTTTTATCTCCCTGTGGTATGGTAGCGCTGTTTCCTTGGCTGGAGCACTTCCCAGATGGTGCGGGGCAATGGAAAAGGATTTTCGACTATGAAATATTCACTGATTGATAAAGTCGGGCATGTAGTCGTTACACGGGGAATATTTCCCCTTGTAACCCGTATTGACAGCTGAGATTATTTACCACTGTGTGCCGTTTTTTCGGTGAAGCAGTGGTTTTTTTTTGCCAGGTATATATCTTTTGAAGCAAAAACGACTGGAAAAAATCGCAGATACCGTTACCCGAAGCGCCAGCCGCAATTCCGCATTGGCCAGGCTGAATGGTTTTTACGAGTGTTTTGATCGGGATGACGAGGTTCTTATCGTCATCAGCGCAGACCCTGACGCATTGGCCAGTGCAATGGCAGTGAAACGGCTGCTCAGTTACCGGGTCGGCAGTGTAACTATCGGTTACCCAAATGAGATCAGGCGATTGAATAACATGACTATGGTCGAACGATTGAAAATACCCATAGAACGGCTGCACACGCTGCCGGTAAATGATTACTCGAAAAGAATTCTGCTTGATTCCCAACCCAACCACCATCCCTGTTTTGAGAAGCTGGAATTTGATGCCGTGATCGATCATCATCCGGTTACGGAGGGCTGGGATGCTCAATTTATTGATATCAGACCTGATTATGGTGCTGTTTCATCCATGATGGTGGAATATCTGCGTGCCGCAGGAATTAAACCATCGGTCGCTTTAGCTACAGCCCTTTATTATGGTATTAAGGTTGATACGCAGGATTTTGAGAAGAAAAACATGCAGCTTGCTGATGGTATTTCATTTCGCTACGTGTTTAATATTGCCAATCGAAATCTGGTGCGTAAATTTGAGCTGACAGAGTTGCGCAGATCTGAACTGAAATATTTTAAGATAGCCTTAAATGACATTAAGGCGAGCAAGGGCAGGGCATATGTTCATCTGGGTAGAGTAGGAACTCCCGATATACTTGTAATTATAGCAGATTTTTTAAATCGGGTTGATAAGTTTGACTGGGTGCTGGTTTCCGGTATTTTTGGTGAAAGAGTGGTGGTTATTTTTCGCTGTGACGGCTATCGAAAAAATGCAGGAAAACTTGCTCAGAAAACTTTTGGCAAATATGGTCCTGCCGGGGGACACCGGGAAGCTGCCCGGGCCGAAGTTCCGCTGAAAAATCTCCCTTTGCGTGAGGGACAGGAATTTACGACCAGCGCACTCATGCGCATTGCTACCCAGCATATGTAATTTTTGTAAGCGCCAAAGAAATCCTGCAAATATCCCTGAACCAACTAATTTTCTTGCCCTAACCCGACAAATTGCAATAGAGTGCCAAGGAAGAGTTTTTTTAATCTTTTTCACGCAGGTGCCTGTATGCTTAAGCCTTCTACTCTGGCAATGATTCTGGCTGGAGGCCGGGTCGGTGAGTTGGGAGTATTAACCCATTACCGCCCTAAATCTGCAGTTCCTTTTGGCGGTTTTGCCCGGGTGATTGATTTCCCCTTAAGTAATCTGATGCATTCCCGCATCGAACGTATTGCTATTTTAAGCCAGTATCGATCCTATTCTCTCATCAATCACATCGGAACCGGTGCTGCCTGGGATATGATTGGCCGCAACCGAGGTATTTCTATCCTGCCGCCGTTTAAAGATTACGAAAATCCGCATTGGTACCGGGGGTCAGCGGACGCAGTGTATCAAAATCTTGATTTTGTCAGATATCATACACCCGCTGAAATTCTTGTCCTTTCAGGCGATCATATTTATACAATGGATTATCGCAAAATGATCCGTTACCATAACGAGCATAATGCGGATTTAACGGCTGCTTTTATCCAGGTGAAAAAAACGGATGCAGTTGCGCGGTTTGGAGTTGCTGAAATCGCCGAAGGGAATGTGGACGGAGGTCGGTTGCTCTCGTATGAGGAGAAACCAGACAACCCCAAGGGGCACTGGGCATCTCTTACTGTTCTCTGTTTTCGTCCTGAAATTCTCTATACAATTCTCAAAGAGAATCAGCGTAATTCCTCCTATGAGTTCGGACGGGATATTATTCCTCTGATGATGGCAAAAAAAATGAATGTTCATGGG
>QNYF01000228.1 GCA_003978695.1 Desulfobulbus sp.
TGTTCACAAATTTGACTTTTCGGTGGCCATAGCGAGGAGGTCCCACCCGTTCCCATTCCGAACACGGAAGTTAAGCTCCTCAGCGCCGATGGTACTGCATGGGAGACTATGTGGGAGAGTAGGACGCTGCCGTTCTTTTTTATACAAAACCCCCTTACCTTATAACGGTAAGGGGGTTTTTGTCTTTTTATGCTTTGTTGTATGGCCTTACAACTTGTGCACAACTCCAACCAAATCACTCAACTCCTCATTAACCTTTGACTGAAAAATTCCTACGGATACGCCGTGGAAGCTTGCTGTTATAATTATCGGTGAGAAATATCCGGAACTGCCTGAGCATCTCAAGACGACCTCGCTGAAACTCTACAGCACTGTCATGAAGGCACCCCGATTGTATCCTGGCTGTGGCCTGTCCTGTTCTTTTTTCAATCAGACTGTAGAGATCAAGTAAATAAGTGTAGGACATAACGATCAGAAATAGCTTTTATTTTTCAGGTCAATGTTATCTGTGAGATACTGG
Source organism: Desulfobulbus sp. (assembly GCA_003978695.1). GTDB lineage: Bacteria > Desulfobacterota > Desulfobulbia > Desulfobulbales > Desulfobulbaceae > Desulfobulbus_C. Next base: position 521 of record QNYF01000228.1, read on the forward strand.
CGAAAAAAGTGCAACTCAAGCAGCTGGCCTTCAATCGCTTTTTTCCGCGTAACATCATTGCCCATGTCAGCTTTGCTGATTTCCTTCTTACAGTACCCTATTTTCTGACTGATAAAGGCATGAATCTCCACGGAATAAACATCTGCCATAGTTCACTACCTCTTATGTTTATACTCATAGGTGAATTGAAAACCACCCAATTGGATAACCTATTGCGAAGTTCTTTGATTAAGTCTGTTGAAAATTTTTAAACACATCTTTTCATTTTTCGCTGGTGAATTTCGTAGAATATCGACCAAAGCCAGCACCTCTAGCACAACCTTTTCTTCAGATTCACTTGCAAAATTCGAGAGTTTCTGTCCTTCCAGATACTGCTTTTCCCAATAGGACTCGCCGGTTTTCCGGGAACGACACCCTTCTCTTACATTCATAATCCATATATTTACAGGTGAATGATTATTGGCTGCCCGGCTGTCAGCAGAAATAACTGGAAAAATAATTTCTTCCTGTTTTGCCTTACTTCGCATCTTTTTATCTACACTAATCATTGCACCCGATTTCGTGTAAGTATCCATTTTTGAGAATTCATTCTCTATTACGTCAGCATTCTGCAAGTTTATAGGAGGTATAGCACTGTTTTCAGAATCTTCCAGAGAGATTACCTGTTTACGGGGCACCGTGGGTTCTGAGTGTGAAGTTATCATATCAACTGGAGAGCTTGCGAGAGGTTTGCTCTTTTCGTTGACCATTGATTTTATGCGGACCTTACGCTCTGGCAATGGTACTTTCTGTGTTAAATTTAAGAAGAGAACAACAGATGCTGCAGCGGCAAGAAATGAACCTGCCCAGGCAAAATGCCGGCCTCTTATCAGCTTACCCTCTTTTTTTGACGCTGCCTTGCTCTCCCGGGAATTCGTGGTTTTTTCAAGTTCCAACCACTGTTGATAACAGGATTCACAATCTGCGAGATGGTTATGATACCTCTGCCGTTCTGACACCGAACACGTTCTATCAGCCAACGTGGCTATCTCTTCACTGGTTAAGCAGCCGGAAGAACTCTCTGTCCTGTTGCGATTAACAGCAAGGGCAAGCAAGGCAACACGGCGATCGCCACCTTTTTGTTTGTTTTTTATTTCATCGTGAGCCATGATTCGTTTCCTGTATTATCTGACGGACAAAATTTCGTTTATTGTCATGCACAGGTTCTCGAACTCAATCATTTTGTAACAGACCACGCATCTCGTCACTAATCCCCGCCCTTTCAAATTCTTCCCGAATATGACTGAGCAGCCGACGTAATTTCCCATGGGCCTGATTGGAATTAAGGCCCAGCAACCTGCCGGCCCTGGAAACAGAAAGACCTTCTTTATAACAGAGCTTCAGTAAAAGGCGATCATCAGGATTCTTCACAATCTCATCCATCCCCTGACCGAAAAAAAAACGGTGAGCCCCGGCAATAGATTGTTCATTTTCCACAGTATCATGAAAGAGTAAGGAAAGAAAAGCTCTCCGCTCATCTGCAAGCATCTGTTCTTCAGGCCCAACTACATCGGCAGAAAAGCCTTCTCCATTGTTAACACCTTCCCCGGCATCAACCAATGAAACTTCAAGGCCCTGATGCTTTCCACAGCTGGTTATTCTTTCCAGTATACTCCAGGCTGCAGTTTCAATTTCTTCCCGGGACCAGTTTAGATTGCGGGACAAAACAGTTTCTACTGCGTCGCCTACCCGAAAACGCTCTAAACAGAGCAGGTGAAAAAGTATCTGCCAATATCCTTCCAAATCATTCAACCAGCCTGGAGGACGAATTCTACCAAATTTTTTTCTGGAAAAATCTTCGAGAAGCCTGAGAGAGACCGAGGCAATAAACGTAGATAACTTTGATTTGCCGCTGTACTTTTTGAGCCGCCGGTAATTGCCTTCTTCCAGCCGGTTCAACACAAAAAGAGCCGCTTCCTCAGCAAGAGCGCTGTTGCCAAATCTGCGGTTTGAAAGCGTATTAATAAGCGTCCAGTGTGCAGTTATTTCTTTCTTAAATTTTCTCAATCACCTTACCTGACAAGCAGTAACACACAGAAAATACGTTCTATTTTATTAAGGCAGCTCAACTTTTCTTAAAAAAAACAGGGAACTGTTCAGTTGCACCCCATCAGAAGAGTTACAGACCAAACGTTATGCCAAAGTCGTGATGCTACCTGAATAGTTACAAAAACAGCAGAAAAAAACAATGATCACGACAAATACCGGAAAGTTGTCCGTCAATTATTAACAGAAAGCAGAGAAACCACAACCGCAGCCAGGTATACCAAGACACCCAACAATCGTGTATTCCTGCTGCCAACAATTCAGGAGAAACCATGAACTGCAAAAAGCATTATGCCATTATTTTGTTACTCATTGTCACAGGTTGCACTGACCAGCAGACACCTGGCAAACAACCACTGGATCAGGTACAAAAAACCACACCGACTGTGGAAACGCAGACATCGACCAACCAGTCTCTCCCTGCCCTGCACGTCAAACCAGATCTTTCCCGGCAGGACACGATATCTCCAACACTCAGTGTAAAAAAATCAGCTGAAATGGGTATCCGTTCCCCCATGCCCTCTGTTGCCATGATGAGACCTCTACCGATGTCCCCGGCTCCATGGAACAGGGAATCTTATAATGCTTTGCAGAAGCATGGTTTTATAAACACCAGCAACGATCCGCTATCCACTTTTTCAATAGACGTAGATACAGCCTCGTACAGCAATGTCCGCAGGTTCATTAACCGGGGACAACAGCCGCCAGCGGGTGCCGTCCGGATTGAGGAGATGATAAACTATTTTACCTATTCCTATCCTCAACCAACGGGTAATCATCCGTTTTCGGTTACCACGGAGCTTGGTCCCTGCTTCTGGAATAGCCAACATCAGTTGATCAGGATTGGCCTGAAAGCACGAGATATTGAAAAAAACAAGCTGCCTCCATCGAACCTTGTTTTTCTTATTGATGTATCAGGGTCGATGTCAGCTTTTAATAAACTGCCGCTTCTCAAACAGTCAATGAAAATGCTGGTTAAACAGCTTGATAAGCGGGATAGAGTCTCAATCGTGGCCTATGCCGGGAATGATTATGTTGCCCTGCCCCCTACTCCGGGATCTGAACAGAAAATCATACTTTCAGCCATTGATATGCTTGGAGCCGGAGGGTCAACTCATGCCTCAAGTGGAATTATTACAGCCTACCAGCTGGCAGAACAGGTCTATATGCCCAAGGGAAACAATCGGATCATCCTTGCGTCAGATGGTGATTTTAATGTTGGTATTACCAGCCGGGGAGAGCTGCAAGAACTCATTGAAAATAAACGAAAAACAGGAATTTATCTGACGGTACTCGGATTTGGCATGGGCAATTATCATGATGACACCATGGAGATCCTGGCAGATAAGGGTAACGGCAATTATGCATACATTGACAACATCCTTGAAGCTAAAAAAGTCATGGTAAAAGAGATGAGCGGAACCATGTTCACCCTGGCCCGTGACGTAAAAATTCAGGTTGAGTTCAATCCCGCAAAAGTGGCAGCATACAGGTTGATCGGCTATGAAAACCGAACCCTGGCAGACGAAGATTTTAATAACGACAAAAAGGATGCCGGAGAAATAGGTGTGGGGCACACGGTAACAGCCCTCTATGAGCTTATACCGGCAGGAAGCAACGACCTCCCCACTGTTGATCCCCTTAAATATCAGCAGGTCAATCCCGTTCATAAAGAGGGCATTTCAAACGAATTGATGACTGTAAAACTGCGTTACAAACCCTTACATTCAGATCAATCAAAGCTTATCAGCACGATTGTTACCGGGCCGGTTCCAATTCTAGCCGACACAAGCATTGACTTTCGATTTGCAACGGCAGTTGCCGCTTATGGTCAGATTCTTTCAAGTGATGAAACGAGCAAACAAAAAAACTTTACAAACATTATTGCGCTGGCTAAAGAGGCAAAAGGCAAAGACAATGAAGGGTATCGGGCTGAATTTATTCGACTTGTTGAAATGACACAACTTCTGCCCTGACCGTACAAATCGAATCCCGGTCAATACTGCCGGGATTCGTCTCCCCCGCTTGTATCTCCTTTCAGTTTTTGATATGACTTAAGTAACTTCTTTTTTATGCTTCATCTGCCTCTAACAAGTACCCTAGGGTTCAATGACCTCGGAACAACGCCAACAACACCAACAAACAGCAAACAGAATGACGGTCTTCTGCCTCCTCTGTTTTGTTATAGGGGCATATATCATCTGGGCCAATGCAATGCAGGGAGTAACTGACTCGACTTCAACACTTTTCCCCCTGCTCGTCATTGTCGTTGTTCATCTTCTTGGCGGCGGTATCGCCATTTACCATGCGCTGAAGACCCAGTCGGTTGTGAAAAATCTTCATGTTTACGCATATTTCTTATCAGCCCTGGCTCTGGCTATAAAGTTACTGACCATTCACGGGTTGATTGTGTAATAATCCCCCTACCCCGAACAGCCATATGGCTGTCTATTTGTCTATTAACAATACACTGCTGCATTGCCTTGACAAACATCCTCTGCGGGAGCCAATGATGGTTCAGGAATATCCAGACTGCCGGCCCAAAGCCACACGGGCAGCTGTTCTTTATCGTTTATGAAACCAAAATATTTTGCGGCAGAGCTGACAAAACTAAACTGCTCACGTGATAAATGGGACACAGGCGTTCCCTGGTCGAAGAAAAACTGTACAGAATCATTTTCCGTCAATAACAACAGATCATTATGCTGTTTCATGGCAGCATCGCTCAAGAATCTGACGGAACGCAATTTAATCTGCCCCTTTCTGATCAGATCAAAGGTAAAAAGTGTTCTTCTCACTATCATTTTATACTCCATGCCCTGCCTCCTGTTGATATTGTCAATTGCCTGGGAAAACGAACAGCATATTTCCTGCGACCTCGTTCATTATTTATCTTGACTGTAACAGGGGTGGTTTGTCATATAGTGATAGACCCTCAATTTTTTTTAAAAAATAATAACTGTTCAGGATCACCTCTCGGAGTCTAAGGCACTCCTGAACAGTTACAGGACGGTGGTTCTGCCAGTTTTTCGCACCCACCTGAAGAGTTACAAAAAATTCATGTCAGTTCTCGAAAGGATTTATTCTTTTCATTCCCGTATTCAGGCAGGTCGTTACCCTAACACCAGCGACCTGATCGACGAGTTTGAAATTTCTCCGGCCACCGCCCACCGGGATATCGCCTACCTGCGTGACCGCCTGCTGGCCCCGTTGCAATTCGACACCAGAAAAAATGGCTATTTTTATGATGAAGAGGGATTCCGACTGCCCTTTGAAAACAGCCCGAGGCTTGTCCTCTTTCTTGGTGTTCTCAGTTCTCTGGCCCAGGAGGCAGGACTCGACAATTTGCCTGAAATTCAAAAGTTGAAGAAAAAACTCTCCTCCATGCTGTCCAGTGATCAGGCAAACATTGAGGATCTGATACACTGTGAATGGGTAGAAACCCAGCCGGTGAACAGGGATATTTTTGATGAAGTTATAAACAGTCTCTTACTGCGTAAACAACTGGAAATATACTATGTTAAACACACTGAACACTCTACTGCCAGCCGCCTGGTTGACCCTTTAAAACTGGTTAATTATCAGGGACGCTGGTATCTGCTGGCCTGGTGTTCCCTGCGGCAGGAAAATCGGCTGTTCCACCTCTCTAAAATTTCCGCCGCTTCCCTGACAGATCGAGCCGTTTGTCATCACATGGACAGTGATGATGATTACCTGACCGGAGTTTTCGGCATTTTCAAGGGGAAGGCCAGATTCACGGCAAGCATAAGCCTGACAGGCATGGCAGCAGAGCGAGTTCGTTCACAACACTGGCATCCTGCGCAGGTGGTTGAAGAGCAGAAAGAAGGTATCCTTCTCCATCTTCCTGTCGCTGATGACCGGGAATTGATCATGAAAATTCTTCAATTTGGGGATGAAGCAGAAGTTATTGCCCCCCGGGAGTTAAGAAACCGGGTACAGAAAAAAATCGCAAAAATGATAAAAAAATATTCCTGAATTACCCCCTCTCAGGAAGCCCGAACAGGACCATAACACTCTCTATTTATACTTCTAACGGAGTCACAACGAATGAGCTCACCAACTATCACCGCTGTACTTCTTGCTGCCGGAAAAGGCACCAGAATGAAATCAGGCAAAGCCAAAGTCCTGCACGAACTTTTCTTTAAACCCATGCTTCACCATGTGCTTGACAGTGTAGCAGCCGCAGAGATAAACACAACCGCAATCATTGTCGGCCATCAACGCGAGCGGGTTCTTGACACACTGAGCCGGTACACGTTTACTCCGGTCTATCAGGAGGAACAACTTGGAACCGGGCACGCAGTACTCTGCGCGGAAAAGGCATGTGCGTCATCTGATCTGGTCATGATCCTCTGTGGAGACACACCACTTATCCGACCTGCCACCTTGAACGCCATGATCAACCAGCATAAGCGCAGTAATGCCCTGCTCACCCTGATGACCACCCGGTTGGACAATCCCTTCGGTTATGGCAGAATCATCACAAACGATGCCGGATATGTCAGCAGCATCGTCGAACAGAAAGATGCTGATAACACACAAAGGGCTATCAACGAAATCAATGCCGGTATTTATCTGGTTGATACTGGATTTTTATTTACAGCTCTTAAACAGGTTGGCACAGACAACAGTCAGGGGGAAGTCTATTTAACAGATATTGTCGCTATTGCTGCAGACCAGGGACATAAAGCCCACAAATTCATGCATGAAACCGCAATTGACGTGCTGGGCGTCAACTCAAGAATTGAACTTGCCAGGGCTCACCAGGAACTGCAAATGCGCCATAACCAGGAGATCATGCTCAGTGGTGTAAGCATGTATTCTCCTGAAACCACCCTTATTGCTCCTGAATGCAGTATTGGTCAGGATTGTGTCCTCGAAGCCGGAGTGCAGGTCATTAACAAAACAACCATTGCTACAGGAGTACACCTGGCGTCAGGAGTTCTCCTCGACAACTGTTCTCTGGGAAAGAAATGCCGAATCGGTGCCAACAGTGTCCTGCGAGGATGCACAGTACCTGATAATACAGCGATCCCTCCCCTGACCTGCAAACAAGAATAAATCTGTACGATCGCAGACAAAACGCTATTGGCAAGCTTGAAATATCAGATTATGATATTTTTTTGTAACTTGTAACTCTTCAGGTGGGTCCTGAAAACATGCAAAATCACCGGCCAGGAACTGGTCAAGAATGCCTCAGCTTTGGTGTCTACGCGTACCTGTTCATTCAAGACTGTGAAGCATACTTGGGCTGGCTTAAATGGACAAATACGCGGTCATCATGAAGAGTTACCAGATTTTCTTTCTTAATCAGCGAATAATTCTCTGTAGGATGCCTTGGAAAAAAAACTCTTTTGTTTGCGAACAAGGAACAGCAAAAAATAGAATACGTATATAAGCGCACATTTTTTGCGGTGACGGGGTAATCGGTCAAAACAGCAATTTTTCAAGGTGACTTGTAATTAATATCAACTTCAATGGAGCGCCCCATGAGTGACATCAAAAAAATGTACACAACGATCCTTGGTGATTCTTTTCCCATGGAGATGACCATTTCTTTTGACGGCCAGACACTGGTCTATCGAA
>QNYF01000085.1 GCA_003978695.1 Desulfobulbus sp.
CGCTGGGCACCAATTACCGCTCTTCTGCAAAGATGGTAGCTGCTGTCAACTGGCTGTTTGACCGCAGCAATTCCTTTATTATCAGCCGGGAACAGATGGTTTTTCATCCGGTCCGGGCTGCCCGGGAAACCGGTAAAAAAACGTTGCGCGTAAACTCTGACTCGCCAGCCCCCCTGCAATGGTTGCTTCTGCCTGAAACAGAGAAAAAAAACGGCCTGAGTAAGAATGAAGCTGGTGAATTTTCCGCCCGATTCTGCGCCCATGAAATAGCTGAACTGCTTAAAGCCGGTATGGAAGGAAAAGCCATGCTGGATAACACCCCCCTTGTTGCGGGAGATATTGCCGTACTGGTCAGAACCCATAACGAGGGCGAACTGATCCGGGCGGCCCTTGACCGTTTGCGGATTGCAAGCGTTTATTTAAGCCGGCAGAGTGTCTTTGACACCCCTGAGGCGCAACTGTTGGCCGGATTACTGCATACATTTGCAGATCCTGCCAACACGGCTCAACTCCGCACGGTTCTGGCATCCGAGCTGTTCAGCTATACGGCGGAACAACTTGATCAGTTCCAGCACGATGAAACCCGCTGGGAAGAAATATGCGTGACCATGGCCAACTACAGACAGCTCTGTCTGCGCCAGGGATTTGTCCCCATGTTCCAGCAACTTCTGGCTGAACAACAGGTTGTCGGCAGGCTACTGGCAACCCCTTCCGGGGAACGGAAGATGACAAATCTGCTCCAGCTTTCGGAACTTCTCCAGGAGGCTGAGCAGAAGCTCACAGGCATCAAAAAACTGCTGCGCTGGCTGCAGAATAAAATGGAGGATGTCGATAATTCGGGAAAAAGCGATCAGCTTCGGCTGGAAAGCGATGAAAACCTGATTAAAATTGTAACAATCCACAAGGCTAAAGGGATGCAATATCCACTTGTCTTCCTTCCTTTTCCCTGGTCTGCCCGCACCAGAAAAAATAATGAACCGTTGACATTCCATCTTCCTGACAATCCCGAGCGACTCCAATTGGATCTGGTGCCAACGGACACAGACCATTTCCTGCTTGCCGACACCGAACAGCTGGCAGAAGACATGCGGCTGCTCTATGTAGCCGTTACCAGGGCAGAATACTGTTGCTTTATCTGCTGGGGCAGGATAAGCAACATGGAGCGTAGTGCCCTCTGTCATCTCGTGAAGCAGCCGATGCGGTCAACAACCCACACGCCTGAAACCTGTCAGGATTTTTTAGCGCATTCGCCAGATGGCCTGATGGCTATAAAACCTTACCCGCAATCCTTTGAGACCCGGCAGCAGACGGAAAAACACTACAAAAAGGACCTCTTAGCGGCACATTTTTCCGGGAGCATCAAGAGCAACTGGCAGATCACCAGTTATTCCAGGTTGGTGAGCAGCCATGATCAGCAGACCGAACAGCCCGATTATGACCGGATAATTGACTCATCGCCTCAGACTCCTGCCGCGGATAAATTCGGGTTTCCCAGGGGAGCGGCCGCTGGAACCTGTCTGCACGCAATCCTTGAAAAAATTGATTTTTCAAACCCTGTCAGCCAGCCGCAAGTGATTGCAGAACAGCTGCAATACGCAGGTTTTGAGAACTCATGGCAGGAGGTTGTCCTTTCCTGGATTGATGAAATAGTACAAACAAAAATTCACAACTCTCTCTCACTTGCTGTGCTCAAACCTGAAGAACGGGTTAACGAGATGTCATTCTATTTTCCCCTGCACGCTGTTCACCTCCAAGATTTCAACCAGCTTCTTGCAGATTTCTCCTTTGCGCCGCTTCCTGAGAACCGGGCGACTTTAGAGGGGCTGATGATAGGTTTTATCGACCTGGTTTTTCATTACCAGGGCAGGTATTACCTGGCTGACTACAAGTCCAACCATCTGGGCAATCACAATGCAGATTACACCCCGGACCGGCTGCAAAAGGCAATGCTTGAACACCGCTACGACCTGCAATATCTCATCTATACCCTGGCCCTGCACCGGTTTCTCGGACAACGAATACACGACTACAGCTATGAAAACCATTTTGGAGGAGCCCTCTATCTCTTCTTAAGAGGAATGGACCCGAAACAACCCGCCGGGACAGGAGTTGTTTCAAACCGTGTTCCATTTGCGCTCATTGACCAGATGGATCATTGCTTTTCCCGTAAGTATTCAGGTAGCACCACGACTTTGGTATAACGTGTGGTCTGTAACTGTTCAGATGTGCCCCATATTGTGGCAAGCAGGCCAACGAACTATAGCCCGCCTATGTGAGGCGGCCTGATTGTCGCAAGATGGGGTGCAGCTGAACAGTTACCTTTTCCCAACAAAAATAATGATACAGACACTTCTCCAACAGGCTCTCAAGCGAAACGACATCAGACTTCTTGATCTGCATATCGGAAAATTCCTGGAAAAAAAGGGAAGCAACAGACCACACCCGGAATTACTCCTTGCAGGGACGCTGGCGTCAGCGGCTGTTGGGCACGGACATGTCTGTCAACCGCTTGATCAGGTGACAAACCTGCCGTTTATAGCTGATTCATCACTGCTGCCAGATACGGACAGGTGGCGTACCAGCCTGCTTGCCACACCTGTTGTTGGACGGCCCGGAGATCTCAGCCCGTTAATTCTTGACGAAAAAAACCGACTGTACCTCTATCGTTTTTATCAATATGAAGCATCTGTTGCCCGGGACCTGCTTGCACGCGCTTCACAAACACGGAAAATTGAGACAGAACATGCCCGCAGGCTCCTCAACAGGCTCTTTCCCCGGCAGGACGCCGGTGACCAGCAACTTGCCGTGGCCATGGCCCAGATCACCAGTTTTCTGGTCATCTCAGGCGGCCCGGGTACGGGCAAGACATATACCGTATCGCGAATTCTCGCTCTTGCCCAGGCCTTAGTCGATGATCCCCTGCGTATCGGGCTTGCGGCTCCCACGGGAAAAGCTGCCGCGCGAATGGACGAATCTCTCCGTCTGGCAAAACAGAGCCTTCCCGCAGAGATCGCCAGCACCATTCCGGAGCAGGCCCATACCCTGCACAGGTTACTGGGATACCGCCCGGATTCGGATACTTTTTATCATAACAGACATAACCCCTTACGCTGTGATCTGTTGATTGTGGATGAGGCGTCCATGATCGATCTGCCCTTGATGAACGCACTTCTTCAGGCTCTTCCGACAACTACCAGGTTGATTCTCCTGGGAGACAGACACCAGCTTGCCTCAGTTGAAGCAGGGAGCCTTTTCAGTGATCTCTGCCAAAAAACCAGGACTTCATGGTCTGACTCTTTCTGTAAAAAACTCAACAACCTGACCGGCAGGGATGACCTTTCGGGAACTTCCCCGGCAGAGAGCATGGCTGAAAGAGTCGTTCAGCTCAATACCAGTTACCGTTTTCAGGACACAAGCGGTATTGGCGCCCTGTCGGCAGCCGTCAACAGTGGCAAAACAGAGCGGTTACACAGGACTCTAGCCATGGATTTCCCCGACCTTGAAGTTGTATATCTGACCGGAAAAGATCGGGAACACTGGTTGTCTGTGAAGCTCATTGAGAATTTTGAACAGATTTTTCTCGCCACAACACTGGAACAGGCATTTACAGCAATGGAACAGTTTCGCTGCCTCTGTGCCGTTCGTAAAGGGCCGTCCGGAGTAGAAAATGTCAATGCTCTTATCCAGAAAACGTTAAGGGAAAAAGGGTGTATAGCACAGGAGACAGATCTGTACCCGGGAAAGCCGATTATCATCCGTCGCAATCATTACGGGATGAAACTCTTTAACGGTGATACCGGCCTGTTGTGGAATGACAGAGAGGGAAAGCTCAGGGCCTGGTTCAAGCGTGCGGATAACAGCCTTTTTCCGATTGCCCCTGCCCGGCTCCCAGCCCATGACACAGCCTGGGCCATAACCATTCACAAGGCCCAGGGATCGGAATTTACCGGGGTGCTGCTCCTGCTGCCGGAAGAAGAAAGCCAGGTGTTAAGCCGGGAACTCCTCTATACAGGTATCACCCGGGCCAGGAACAGCCTTGCTCTCTGTTCAAGCAGAGAAATACTCGAGCATGCCGTCAGAAAAAAAACCTGCCGGTATTCCGGGCTGGCCGATAAATTATGGCCAGGCCCCGGGGAGACAACAACTAAATCCTAGACGCGTTGTTGATCTATTCCCGGACAGAACAGTGGCGCGCCCAGCTGTTCGGGAACTTTACCCTTCATTTTTCTTGCTGTTTCTCTGGATAAACTCCTCGCCCGGATAAAAGCATCACCCTTACCCCGCTGCCAGATATCGCCAATGGGATGCTCATGCAGATTGCCTGCGGGCCAGCGCAGGTGCAGACAGGGAAAGACGCTGCCAAACGGATCCACAAGAATCTCCTGGCTGCCTGCCCCGCACCACGCCCTGTTTGTGTGTGGCATTACCAGATCTTCATTGCTACATTCGGCCTGATAAGGGGCCTCACAACTCTTTTCCTCCCGGCAGGAGCAGATCTGCTCCACCTTCTCCCAGGCAGCTGAAGAGGGTTGAAGCGCTACATTTTGCCAATCCCCTCCACCGGCAGCAGCACCCCTCGGCCCAACCGGCCCCTGGAAACGCAGCCCGACGCCAAGTCTGTCTGCAAGAGAAAACATCTCTGCTATTTCTTTTTCATTCCAAGACGTTAATGTGGAGACAAACGATGGACGCAGGTCCAGTTTCTCCATTTCCCGGACATTTTCAAGCAACCGGGAAAAACTCCCGGCCATACCTGTCTGACGATCATGGCTTTCAGCAACGGCCCCATGCAGGCTCAGCTCCACCTCCAGAGGATTGACTTCGTTTTTCAACCGTCTGGCAAGTTTGCCCCTGATGAGGAGACCATTTGATTTAATTCTCAGGGCAAAACCGAGTTGGCGTGCGGCACCGGCTATTTCGAAAAAGAAAGGATGTAAAAGAGGCTCTCCGCCGGTGAGTGACAGGAAGAGGACCTGCATTTGTGCCAGGTCCTGGAGCAGGGAAAGATACTGGTCAAGATGCAGAGGTTTGCCAACCATCTGTTTTTGATTGTAGCAAAAAACGCAGTCCAGATTACAGGTGTACGTCAACTCGATCATGGCGCCATGAAGGAGATTTCGGCGGCGTATTTTATCCAGTATTTTTTTGTACATTTCTTACCCCGGAACCGCTTGCCGGATACACTGCTTCAGCAGCCCGGAAAGCTTGTTGTTTTCCGGATACAATCTCCAGCAAGGCTTTCGGCTAAACAAGCATTTCCCGTTCTCTGAGTGTTACAAGGAATTCATCAAGATCACTGGTAATCGTTGCCGGATCACCATTATATGTCCTGACCAGTGCCGCCAGAACTTCTTTTCTTGAGCCGGTTTCACGAATCAACTCCAGAATCTTCACCGCCTGGCCATTTATGACCATGACTTCAGGTTGTCTTTGATCAACAACCACGCCTTCATCGTCCACCTGCCGAAACAGAATATCCGGATGTATTGTCAGGGCATCAGGGTGCGTGTCCATATCAGTTCTCAAGTAAATGGCGAATTACAGAAAAGGGCTGATCTCTTCTAAAATGAAGAACCTGAAGTGGAACAGCCTGTTGTAAAGAATGAACGTTATTAAGCATCTGCGGCAAGCGGAACGGATCGATATTGACCACCGGACAACAGCTCAGGATTCTGGCCGTCTGCAGGGAAGGCTTGATTTGAGACACTGACGCCTCCCGACTCTGCTCCAGCCAATAGATCCCCGCCACCGGACAGATTGTGTCAAAATGGGTATTCACCTGACCCAGTTCACCGGCAAAGGGAACTGGTCCCGCCTGAAAACCTCCATTGTCTAGTGCCAGAACAATATTTGCATCATCACTGAGGATGGTGCAGCCGCTGTCAAGCGCGAGTCGGGACAACGTGCTCTTACCGGCCCCGGAACGACCAATAAAAAGATACGCTCTCCCCCCAAAGACTATTCCGGCACTGTGCAGAAACACTCCACCCTGCATTAGAGCAGCATAAGCTGCCAGCACCCTGAGATAATTCTCAAAGATAATCGGGGTGACGGCTTGATGTTCATCACCGGTAAGCAGTTGACACTCTGCAGCCGGTGACAGGTCAATGGTTGCTCTGAATCCGTATCCTTCCAGATCCAGCCCATCGGCACGGTATCTGCTTTGAGGTGTATAAAAATCATTAACACTGTACTTACGCGGATCCTCCGATGGAATATGGCCGCATTCCATCGCCGTTGTAAATACCTGCCGGGTTGCCCTGTCTGATATAACGCAGGAGAAACGCTTGTCAAGGCGTTGTTTCTGACTGGTTGTTAGTCCTGAAAAAAAATACTGTTGCCCGGCAAACTCAAGAAGGATCGTCTGGGTGCCCCACGACCGGGGTTTCTTTGAAGGCACGGAAAAAAGGAAGAGTCAGGCAAACCTGCAATTCGTTGAGATGCCACTACCACCTGAACAATGCAGATTAAACAGCCTGTTACGAGCCCAGTGTCCCGCAGGTTCCGGGAAAGTCTTTACCAAAAGGAGCATTTGCCGGTTCGCAGATGGAAGCTGCCGCTTCCAAAGGTTCTACACTGAGTATTTCCGGTTTCTGCCAGGGCTGACGTCCTCTTTCATCATCAACGCCTGCCTCAGCCTGCCCACATTTTTTATCCACAACCGCACCACTCATTTTTTTATCTCCAAAGATACCCCGTCTGATATCCTGTAACCTTCCAGTCGTTTCATTTTCACTGCCGGATCACCTGCGACATTATACACGTCAAACATAAATGGAACCATACCTGAAATATCTGCTTCTTCCAGAGCTGAACGGGCAGCCATACCAACGCTCTTTCCCTCGCCGACAAGAGCATTAACAAAAGCGATATTCAGTTGATGAGCAGGACCATCCAGGGAAAGACCCGTTGGCACAAATGCAGCAACAGCCCCTCCATCGGCCTGCAGGCTCAAGGTATCGCCAAGGCTTAACACACCCGGATAAGAGGAATCTCCGGCAGCACAGGTAAGCGCCGAAAAAACAGGAAGATGGCTACCGTTACCTAATGCCGCGACATCACCAGCCTTAAGAAAATTCTCTGAACTCTTCCCCAGCTGAGTTCGTCCACCATGTCCATCATAGTTAACAAAACCGTACTCCCCTGCCGCCCAATTGGCAAGCAGTGAATTTCTCACCTGTCCGTCTGGATGGTAAAGTTTATCCACTGTTATATTATATCCGGTTAATATCGCCGCAATTTGATCACTGTTGGCATGAAAGTCGCCCGCGTCAGGATCAGGATCATCAGCCACCACAGCCGCATGAGCAGTCCAGTCTGCTGCAGGTTCTGTGTCATAGGCGGTTAATTTATCAACATAAGCCAACCCGGCCGCATTGGTGGAAACAGCTATCCGGCCAATACTGAAATCAGGGACATAATCTCCATCCACATCGGCATATCGATTGTCGCTGCCAATAAGCCCCCAGGGGGTTGCAGCCATGCGCAGGGGGATCATACTCTCGCCAAATCCCTTACGGTCAGGGTGATCAAGAGTTCCCCGGCCAAACAGAACAACATATTCGGGGACCTGTTGCCAGTGAGAATGGACATACGCCAGGAACTCCTCAATGGCCTCAGAGTCGACGCGCCCCCCTGAGAAAACATCGTAAATATCCTGCAACCAGATAATCTGCGTCCTGTACAGGGTTGCTCTGTAGTCGGAAAGCGCTTCAGCACTCTGCTGCAGGCTTCGCGGGGCGATAATCAGATATTCCGCTCTATTTCTCCTCGATAACAGGCGGGAAGGATAATCAGGCTCCGGTATAACTGTTACCGGCGCCGCTGAGAGCTGATAATCCCCTCCGGTGGAAACAAAACTTACCTGATAGCCGCCACCTGCTGCCTCGCTGATAGTCAGATTTTTCCGCCAGGCAGCATCTGGAGTATTAGGCGCTTCGATAACCTGTATATCATTGCTGGAAAAACCACTCACGGTGACTACTCCCTGGGGAGCATCATGAATCCTGAGCGCATTATCCTGTGCGTACATCTTCCGGTCATAGCTTAATTCAACTGATTCAATATAAAACAGGCTGTACTTGTGAGCCGCATTGCTCAACACCTCACCCTGAACTTCCAGGGTAACAGCAGCCAACTCACCATTTTCCGTACCAGCCAGGAGAGACTGGGCAAATGGCACTTCA
>QNYF01000088.1 GCA_003978695.1 Desulfobulbus sp.
TATTCTTTATTATTTCAGTTAGATGCCCTTGTTGTAAAAAAAAGTGTAGCTTGGTTTTTTATTAGAAATAATAATTTTAGTAGTTGGCTTAGCGATTTTTTGAATGCTGATAGATGTCCAATCTGTAACACAAGCTTTAGAAGAAGATGAGTAGCAAAAAGAAAGTGGGACAGACCCTGGAAGAGGGGTCAGATTTATTAAATCATGTCAAGCCTTAGAGCACGTTATGTAACATGACCGGCAGTCAACTTCACAACCAATTGTCAGCCTGCTCGCGCAGGACTACGAATTTACAAATTTACAAATGAAGAGGCTGTTTTGACGTACCAGTAAACTGGTCAAAGATGGCACGGCCACCTTTGGCCAACAGAGGTGTTTCATATAAAACAACGAGACCTCTATATAAAACAACGAGACCTCTGGTCAGCATTACAAAATCTGGCTGAGGAACAGCTTGGTACGATCTGACTGCGGGTTGGAGAAAAAACTTTCCGGATCATTTTCTTCTATGATCTCACCTGAATCCATAAAGATTACTCTGTCGGCCACTGACTTGGCAAAACCCATTTCATGGGTGACGCAGAGCATGGTCATGCCTTCGTTGGCAAGATCAACCATAACATCAAGCACTTCCTTAATCATTTCCGGATCAAGAGCAGAGGTAGGCTCGTCAAAAAGCATGATGTTCGGGTTCATGCATAAAGATCGGGCAATGGCCACCCGTTGCTGTTGACCACCCGAGAGCTGGCCGGGATATTTATCCGCCTGATCAGGTATCTTGACCCGTTCCAGATAATGCATGGCTGTATCTTCGGCCTCTTTTTTGGGTTTTTTCAAAACCCAGATGGGGGCCAGGCAACAGTTTTCAAGAACCGTGAGGTGGGGAAACAGGTTAAACTGTTGAAAGACCATGCCAATATCGCGGCGGATTTTTTCAATATGTTTGAGGTCATCATCAAGCTCAATGCCGTCAACCCATATCTCCCCCTGCTGATGTACTTCCAGTCGGTTCATGCAGCGGATCAGCGTGGATTTTCCGCAACCTGAAGGGCCGCAGATGATTATTCGTTCCCCGCGCTTGATAGTCAGGTTGATATTTTTCAGCACATGGAAATCACCATACCATTTATGCATTTCCTTCAGTTCAATGGCAATGGGATGTTTTGTGCTTTCCTGCTGTGTGGCGTTTTCTGTCATAGCTTTGTACCAGAGAGTGAATGGTCAAATATTTATAAATTATCTCTTGTGGCCTGTGTGGAGTTTTCTTTCTAGATGCTGGCTGTACTGGGACATGGAGAAACAGAAAATCCAGTAAACAAGACCGGCAAAAACATATCCTTCCACGGAAAAACCAAGCCACTTGGCATCGGTAAAAGAGGATTGGATAATGGAGAGCAGGTCAAACAGACCAATGATCATAACCAGCGAAGTATCTTTAAACAGCTCGATAAAGGTGTTCACAATACCGGGGATTACAGTTTTCAGGGCCTGGGGGAGTACAATCAGATACATGGACTGCCAGTAGGAAAGGCCCAATGCCTCGGCGGCTTCATTTTGCCCCTTGGGAAGAGCCTGCAGGCCACCACGAACAACCTCGGCCATGTAGGCTGATTGAAACATGGAAATTCCGATAAGAGCTCGGATGAGTTTATCAATCCTGACATTTTCGGGGATAAACAGGGGCAGCATCACAGAAGACATAAACAGCACTGTGATCAGTGGTACACCACGCCAGAGTTCAATAAAAACGATTGAAAGTGACCGGGCAACAGGCATCACAGACTGCCGGCCAAGGGCGAGAACAATACCTGCAGGGAGGGCAAAAAACATGCCCACAGTAGACAGGATCAGGGTCAGCATCAGGCCGCCCCATCTGTACGTCTCTACAACAGGAAGGCCAAAAAAACCGCCATAAAACAAAACATAGGCTGCAACCGGATAACCAAGAATTGTAAAAGCGGCAATCCACGCCTTTTTGGGGAGGCCGTCGATGAGCAGGTAAGCTATCAACCCGCCAAAGAGAAGAAAGGCGCTTATCACCCGCCAGTACTGACTGGGCGGGTAAAAGCCAAACATAAACTGATTAAAACGTACCCTGATAAACACCCAGCAGGCGCCGTCGTTTGTGCAGGCTTCCTTGGTGTCTCCAATCCAGTTGGCATCAAAGAATGCCCAGTTGAAAAATGGAGGAAGCAGCTGGTAAAGCAGATACATGGCTGCCAGGGTAAACAGACTGTTTATTGGTGATGAAAACAGGTTATTTCTCAGCCAGCCGATAAAACCGACACTCGTCGAGGGGGGCGGCAGATCGGGATGTGGGGTGTGGACAATCATTGTTAGCGCTCCTTCAACATGCTGCGCGCATTATACCAATTCATTAGAAAAGAAATTGACAGGCTCAGGGTCAGGTAAACGCCCATGGTCATGGCAATAATCTCAATGGCCTGGCCTGCCTGGTTAAGCGTTGTGCCTGCAAACACAGAAACCAGATCGGGGTAGCCGATTGCAGTGGCCAGTGATGAGTTTTTCACAAGGTTTAAGTACTGGCTGGTCATCTGGGGGATAATAACCCGCATGGCCTGTGGGATGATTACCAGCTGCAGGGTCTTGGTAGGGCGAAGACCCAGGGCATGGGCGGCTTCTGTCTGGCCGTGACTGACTGATAAAATACCTGAACGGACAATCTCGGCGATCAGACTTGCGGTGTAAATGGTCAATGCCAGCAGCAGGGCGGCAAGTTCGGGAATAATGGTGAGGCCACCCCGGAAATTAAAGCCCTTGAGCTTGGGCATTTCCCAGTGCAGAGGGGTCGATGTCGCGAAATAGACAATTCCAGGGAGGCAGATGAGCAGGCCAAGCGATGTAAGAAATACCGGAAACTGTTGGCCTGTCTGCTCCTGTCGTTTTTTAGCCCATGATCGTAGAATAAAAATTAAGACTAGACTGATACAGAAGGCTGTGACAACCCAGCCAAACCCCGGTTCATAGACGGGTCGTGGAACATAAATGCCACGAATATTGAGAAAGGCCCAGTTGCCGACGTGGAGGCTGTTTCGAGCTGAGGGTAATGTTCTCAGGACAGCAAAATACCAAAAGAAAATTTGCAGGAGCAGGGGAAGATTTCTAAATATTTCAATATAGACTGCGGCAATTTTAGAAATCAGCCAGTTGGAGGATAACCGGGAAACACCAACCAGAAAACCCAGAATAGTTGCACAGATTATGCCCAGAACTGATACCAGGATGGTATTCAGCAGACCGACAATAAATGTCCGGCCATAGGTATTGGATTCATCGTAAGGAATCAGGTGCTGAATGATTCCAAAACCGGCTTTTTGCTTGAGAAAATTAAAACCGGTAGTGATACCGCGTTGCTCAAGATTGTGCAGGGCGTTTTTGCCTATGTAGAAAAAAAACAGGACGACACCGGCAGCCAGTAAGACCTGAAACATAATTGCCCGATTATGGGCATTGTTCCACCAGGCAGTTTTTTTAACAGGTTTACTCATAATTTTCAGTAATCCTATTGTCTTTTTTGCAAACCGGATATTCGCATTCCCGGGCTGCAAAAAAGCAGTAGACGGAAACAACAAAGAGCGCCGGGACAGGCGCTCTTTGTTAACGTAACATGAAAAGAATTAATGCATTGGCGGTGCGTATTGAATACCACCGTTGTTCCAGAGAGCATTCAGGCCACGGGCAATTTTCAGCGGAGAGCTCATGCCGACGTTGCGCTCAAAGATTTCACCATAGTTACCAACCTGTTTGATCACCTGGTAGCTCCAGTCATCAGCAAGATGGAGGCTTGTTCCCTTGTCTCCCTCAAGACCGAGCAGGCGGCGAATGGCAGGTTTTTTTGAAGACTTCATGCTGTCAACATTGGCAGAGGTTACGCCCATCTCTTCAGCATTGAGCATTGCAAAGAATGTCCAGCGGACAATGTTGAACCACTCGTCATCGCCCTGGCGAACAACAGGCCCCAGTGGTTCTTTGGAGATGACATCAGGAAGAACAACAGCTGAAGAAGGATCTTTCAGGTGGGTGCGCAGACCGTACAGCTGAGACTGGTCAGAGGTCAGGCAGTCGCAACGACCGGCTTCAAATCCCTGCAGGGTTCCATCGTGAGTGTCAAAAACAACGGCGTCATATTTCATTTTATGCTCGGTGAAATAATCAGCAAGGTTCAGCTCGGTGGTTGTACCTGCATCAATACAAAAAGATGCGCCATCAAGCTCCTTGGCACTTTTAATACCAAGCGATTTTCTGACCATAAAACCCTGGCCATCATAGTAGTTAGTGCCCGCAAAGTTTAAGCCAAGAGCGGTGTCGCGGTGCAGTGTCCAGGTGGTGCCACGAACCAGAACATCAATTTCACCAGACTGCAGAGCGGTAAAACGCTCTTTGGAGTTTAAAGGAACATATTTAATTTTGGATGCATCACCAAGAACAGCGGCTGCAACAGCTTTACAACCGTCAACGTCAAGACCTTTCCATACGCCTTTTTCATCGGTTGCTGAAAAACCCGGCAGCCCGGTGGAAACACCACAGACCAGCTGACCACGTTTCTGCACATCCTGCAGTGTGCCTGCTGCAGCCAATGAGGCTGAAATCATGAGAAAGGCTGCGACCATGATAAACGACATTTTTTTCATACTTGATTCTCCTGTCCAAATTTTTAACGACCAATACATAAAATCTCTAAAAAAAGGTAACTATTCAGCTGCACCCCATCTTACGACAATCAGGCCGCCTCACATAGGCGGTCTATAGTTCGTTGGCCTGCTTGCCACAATATGGGGCACATCTGAACAGTTACAGACCACACGTTATGCCAAAGTTGTAGTGCTACATGAAGAGTTCCAAAAAGTACCTTATCACGCTCTGCAATTTTGTCCAGACCATTCTTGGTTATCAGTTGCCTGTTGGTCGTGTGCAAGGTATTTATTTATCTGCTCCGGCCTGATTTTCTTGACTTTTACTGCGTGGTATTCCATTGTGATGGTCATGGAAAAACAAGACCATACCGCAAATCCGGTGATACTTATCGCAGATGATAACCGGGGTATTGTCCGGATGCTTGGTGACGTGCTGACACATGCCGGATACTGGGTAACCGCGGTAAGCACAGGTGATGAAGCACTTGAGGTCGTTCCAAAAGTTCACCCTGATCTTATTTTACTCGATGTGGACATGCCTGACGATTCAGCCTTTGAGGTGTGTCGGACGTTAAAAAAAGATTCACATTATGCGGATATTCCAGTTCTTTTTGTGACCTCCCGCAGCAGCCAGCGGGACATTATCACCGGCTTTCGGGCCGGAGGTCAGGATTATGTCACCAAGCCCTACACCACGGCAGAGCTGCTGGCGAGAATACAGACGCATCTTGCCCTGAGAAAAGCTCAGCAGAAACTGAAGGTCAGCGAGGCCAGGTACAGGGAGCTGTCTATCCGTGATGATCTCACAAATTTTTACAATACCCGTTATCTGTACCAGACGCTTCAGGGGCAGCTGGATATGCATCGTACCCGGCCATTATCGGTAATCTTTATGGATATAGATAACTTTAAGTACGTTGTCGACACCTATGGCCATTTGAACGGCAGTCGTACCATTGCCGAGCTGGCAGATGTCGTTCGTTCGGTTTTACCCGATGGTGCGTATGCTGTCAGTTATGGCGGTGATGAATTTGTCATTGTTCTTGCCGGGTATGATAAAGAGCAGGGAATGGTTGTTGCTGATGCTATCCGTCAGGCCATATTTGACGCGAGATTTCTCGTGACCCAGGATCTTTCTATCCGGATTACTGTCAGTTGCGGCGTGGCAACTTCTCCGATGGATGCCCAGACCCTGACGGAGTTACTCAGTTGTGCTGATCAGGCATTGTTTGCAAGTAAAGCGAAAGGGAGAAACACAGTGGCAGCATACTTTCCAGAATGACGAACAGCCGGAAATCAGTGACAACATCCCGAGGTTCAGCAATTGCCTGCCTGGTGGAGTGGGCAGAGAGCGGCAAGCCTGCGCAATGGGTTATCGACAAGGGGATTCATAACACCAGCCTGAAAAACGAAGATCGGCAACTGGCCGTGAGGCTGGTTATGGGAGTGATTCGCAGGCAGCAGTATCTGGATATTATCCTCTCCCGGTTTTCGAAAACACCATTGCGTAAAATGAAACCCCTTACCAGGGCAACCCTGCGGGTAGGTATCTATCAGCTCTGTTTTCTTGATCGTATTCCTGATTCCGCCGCTGTTAACGAAACAGTGAAGGCCTTTAAAAAGGCAAGGCAGCCGGGGTGGCTGGTCAGGTTTGTCAATGGAACCCTGCGGTCGGTGGCCCGGAAGAAAAACTCGCTGCCCGCTCCGGATAGCGCCGGGCCGGGCAACACTGAAGTGCTCGAACATCCTGCCTGGCTTACCGAGCGCTGGCAGAGAAAATTTGGCAGGGACAGGATGCTTGATATCTGCAGGATGAACTCCAGGGAACCGGAATTATGCCTTCAGGTAAACCCAACACGTGTGTCAAGAGACCAACTGGCCCGGCAGCTTACCCTTGCCGGCATTGATGTAAGGGTTGGCAGGTATTCTCCGGAAAGTCTGGTCTTGACCGGATTCCATGGCTCGGTAACCGCCCTGCCAGGTTTTACTGAAGGGAAGTTTCAGGTGCAGGATCAGGCCGCCTATTTATGCAGTAAATTGTTTGGGCCGCTGCGTGAAAAAGGTCGCTATCTTGATGCTTGTGCCGGGCTGGGCGGCAAAACATGCGCCCTCTCTTTTTTTCTGCCGCCGGGGGCTGTTCTTGATGCGGTGGAACCCGACCCCCGCCGTAGCAGACTCCTTGTTGAAAATTTGCAGAGAATGGGGTTTGACTCCCGGGTACGGATTTTTCAACAGGATCTGCAATCGTTCGCCTCTTCAGGAGAGGTTCGTTATGATGGAATTCTTGTGGACGCCCCCTGTTCAGGAACAGGGGTTATTCGTAAACATCCGGACATCCGATGGAATCGGACAGAGAACGATCTGGCGGTAAACCGGAAAACGCAGGGAGAATTATTGCAAATTGCCGGCTCGTTGCTGGCTCCAGGTGGCACCCTGGTTTATGCTACCTGCTCACTTGAGCCGGAGGAAAACGAGCAGGTCGTCGACCTTTTTTTAGCAGAAAATACTGAGTATGTGTTGACTGATACCCGTGTGTATTTACCGGAGAGTGCGGGGGCACTGGTTAATGATGCCGGGATGTTTTCGCCAGTTCCTTCAGAAGAAATTGAAGGTTTTTTTGCTGCCCGTATGGTACGAAAACATTGAGGCTTGGACCCGTTTTTAACGAAAAAAAAGTAGCTGGTATTTGAAAGACAACCTTATGGATGAGCAATGGCTGAGATAAAATCTACTATGGATCTGGTTATGGAACGGGCCGCCCGCATGGGTAAGGCCTCTTCCGATGAACTGGAGACTGAAAACTCCCGCAAAAAAGGTATGAAACTTGCCGCAGAGTTTCTCGACAGAAAAAAAACGAATTTACTGGAGGCGCTCACCGGATTTCCCAACGAGCAACAGATGGCAATCCGCAAGGGGATGGTGGAGGTTCTGCTGCGCAATATTTTTCTGCCAAAAGATGACGAGGCCCAGGAACGGACCCGCAGGGCATCTGAGGGTATTGTAGAGATTGGCGGCGGGGCAGCCGATCTGAAGACAATCTGTTCTGAAATGCAGCAGGCAATGGAACAGTATCGAAAGCATCGGGAGCAGGTAAAAAACCAGCTCGAAGAACAGGTGAAAATGCAGTATGACCAGCTTCTGGCGCAGCAGCGGAGCGGAATGCCCGCTGAAGGCGGTAACCCGGAACTGGCGTTGCAGGCGCAGGTGAAAGAAGAGTGGGATCGGCTGGAATCTGAGCTTTCCGGGCAGTATAATCAGGCAATAGAACAACATAAAATAATGCTTCAGGAAAGGCTTGGTTAACAAGTGCCTGTCCATAAATGGTATTTTCACCTAATCTCTGTGTCATGCTCAAGAAAGAATGCTCGGAATATAGCCATATGCCTGTGCTTGTTTGTCTCGCATTCCTTGGCCTTGAACGGGGCAAGCGAGCATGCGAGCCACCGAAATCCTCATTTCTGGACAGGCACTAACAAATTTTCTGATCTTTTCGCTAGAGAATATGTCATTTCCCATTGATACTGTCATAGCATTACTGGAGGAAGAAGTTGCCGACTATCAGGTTCCGGTTGTTGATCTGATTGCCGCTCAAACACAAGATCCTTTCAAGGTTCTGGTGGCAACGATTCTTTCTGCCCGAACCAAGGATGAAGTAACGGCTGCAGCCTCAAGACGCCTTTTTAAACGGGCAGCCACTGTTGACGAGTTGGCAGAATTGACTGTATCTGAGCTGGAAAAAATTGTCTATCCTGTGGGTTTTTTTCGCAACAAGGCAAAATATCTTGCCGCCCTTCC
>QNYF01000184.1 GCA_003978695.1 Desulfobulbus sp.
GAGAAGAATGATATCAACTTCTCCGGGGTTAAAGCCGAAATCCTGACGGTTTTCTTCGTCCATGTCTCTGCCACCCTGGTACATGCCGCAGTCGATCAGAATACATTTGTCCTGGCAGCGAACCATATGGCAAGAGCCGGTTACATTGCGGTCAGCGCCGTGAAATTCAAGTTTCATGGGTCCTCTCTGGAAAAGTAAGGTGTAAGAAGGGTATTGATTTTATGTCAGCGACTGCTCAACAATACCCGGTAAAAAATTTACGTCCTGTTGACCTATACAGCATGACAGAAAAATGTGCCAGAGCAAAAACAGGATGTGTAATCAGTCCCAATCATGACTTGTGGAGATGTGAGTATATTCTCTGCTCCTTTTAGACATTGAGCAGGGAATTTTCCTTTTTTTGTATTGATGATGGCCGGTTAATGGGGCATTGTATACGATGATGAAACGCTAAAAACGTTAAAACAGGGAGTTTATGAAATACAGAATTTTTGGCAGAACCGGGTTGTCGATGCCGGTCCTTTCCTGCGGATTGATGCGCTCTATGTATTCGTGGCAGGATAAGCCATTTTCCGCTATTCCCGGTACACGGCAGCAGGAATTGTCCGAGGTGGTGGAAGCGGCTTTTGCCTGCGGTATAACGCATTTTGAAACTGCCCGGGGGTATGGGAGCTCCGAGCGCCAGCTTGCCGGAATTCTTTCCCACTATGATCGTCATCAGTTTATCCTGCAGACAAAAGTACACCCGGAAGATGACCCTGTTCGCTTTATTGCCAATGTTGAGGATTCACTCAGGCGATTGAAGGTTGAGCGAGTCGACCTGCTGAGTATTCATGGGATTAACGATTATCATAGCCTCTGGCAATCCTGTCGTCCGGGAGGTTGCCTTGCAGCCGCACGCAGTTTGCAGAAAAAAGGAAGAGTCGACTGGGTCGGGTTTTCCGGGCATGGGGATGTGGAGGTACTGCTGAGCGCTATCAGGCACGAGCAGGATGGAGGTTTTGATTACCTGAATGTCCACTGGTATACAATCTGGCAACGGAACGCGCGAGCACTTGCAGCCGCAGCAAAACGGAACATGGGTGTTTTTATTATCAGCCCGACAGACAAGGGTGGGATGCTGCAGGCGCCACCCGGGATATTATGCGCTCTGAGTCAGCCCCTGACTCCCATGCAGTTTAATGATCTGTACTGTCTGCAGCGGCCAGAGGTACACACCATAGCGGTTGGCGCTGCCCGTCCTGCTGATTTCACAGCTCATGTGGATGCTTTATCGCATCTGCAGGATTCTGATCTGGCAGGCATAATTTACGAAAAATGGCAGAAAGTGATGCAGGAGAGATGCGGCCAGCTTCGGCCCGATGCCCTGTGGGATAAAGTCCCTCGCTGGCAGGAGACCCCGGGCTATATCAATATTGGCTTGATACTCTGGCTCTACAATCTTGCAAAGGGATGGGGTCTTCTTGAGTATAGTCAAACCCGCTATCGGAAAATGGGGGTTGATATGCCCTGGGTGCCAGGCAATAATGCAGCCGATGTTGCACAGTATGACCTTGCTGAGATCGCAGTGAATGCGGGCTTGAGCAAAGGGGAATTAACAGCAATGCTTATCGGGGCGCATCAGCTTCTGGGGTAAAACCCTGAGTGATCAGCATGTTTCTAAGACCAAAGAGGAGCATCATCAGGTGTTTTTTCCCGGGTGTTTTTCAGCCGTGACGTCACAATATCCTGCAGGGAAGATTTCAGGGGGAATGGACTGCTCCGCCCCTTTAAGAACCAGATCGGCCAGGGTGCCGCCAGCAGTCGGTGCCGTTGTCCCCCGGCCAAGCACAAGATGGACTATTTCCCGGGAAGTTATCCTGGTCATGGGTTTTGCCGGAAGGAGTCTGCTGGCACCGTTTTGTCTGGTTTTGTGGAGCAATTTTCCCTGGACAAGCAGCTCAACTGTTTGTTCAAGATCAGTTTCTGCCTCCCCGGGGAAATCGGCAAGCAGTTGTTTTGTCGTGATGGGATTACCCTGTGAAAAAGTGGTGTAAACGGCAAGTATAATATCAAAGGCACGTTGCAGAGATTGCCTGGGAGGATTGTCCAGGCCGGGTAATTTATAATGGTTCCGGTTTTGAATAGAGTAGGCAAGCACAGATCCAAGCAGGATAAATGTCCAGCCCAGCTGAATCCAGATGAGCAGAAGCGGGACAGTGGCAAAGGAGCCGTAAATGGCATTGTATTTTGCTACACCGATTTGCAGAATAATGTATCCCCGTTGGACGATGAACCAGAAAACAGAGGCGAATACAGCTCCGCAGAGGGCGGGGATGGTTTTTACCCTGACATGCGGAAAGAAGAGATACATCATCATCAGGGTCAGAGTGATAAAGGCAAATGGCAGCAGCTTGAACAGCATTTGAATAGCCCATTCTGACGGGATGATTGTAGAAATATATCCCATTATCCCGGGACTGTGTAAAACAGCCTCACCGGCGATGGCAATGTTAATGGAAATCGGCAGCAGGATAAGGAGTGCCAGGTAATCCATCATCTTCCGGAGTATAGATCGTCCCCGCCGGGTATGCCAGATACTGTTCATCGCCTCTTCCATAGAGGAAAACACCATAATGACTGCAATGAGAAGGCCGATGATACCAAAGGCTCCCAGGGCTGCAAAGTTGGTATTGTGCACGTAATTAAAAATTGTATCCACCGTACTGTGGAGATGAGCATTCAAAGATGATAGCCCCTCCCGGGGGGTGCTTGCCGGCATGGAGGTGTTCTTGGTTTCAGGGTGAGGAGGTGTCCCGGGAAGTGCCTGGATTGTTTCCTGCTGTGGATCGAGCTGATCGATGAGCCGGTAGGCAAAGGTCTGCAGCTGATCGTCGCTGCCCAGTCCTTTTAAGATAGCCGTGCTCATGGCCAGCAGGGGGACCAGAGAAAGAATAATAGTAAAGGTAAGGGCAGAGGCCCGAAGGGTAATATGGGTGGAAAAAAATTCCTGCACCAGAATGATAAGCACCCGGAGCACGCTGCGTGCGCTGGTCGTTAAGCGGTTCTCTTCTCGCTGGCGGGCAAATGCCCATCGCACCAGCCGGCTTGTTTGCCAGGAATGTCGGGTCAGTTGGGCGTCTTTATCGTCTCGCATAAGCGGGTTGCTCTGTCCTTGGATCTGCAAGTTTTTCGCACCCACCTGAAGAGTTACGAAAAAGCATCAGAAGGGCTCAGGCGGAAATCTCTTTTTTGCTTATCGCCTCTGCCTTAATCCTGTCCAGCAGGTCTGATAAAACAGGTTTGATGTTCTCCCGTAGATCCCCGGCAACAATGATAAAGAGCAGGTCGTCTCCGGGTTGATAGTTCCCGGATTCTGTTTCGACGACAATCTCGTAGATTCCGGGTTTTTTCAGGTATTCCAGCCTGAGCTTGTTAATAAGGTCATGATCTACCTCTGTCTGCAGTCCGCTTACCCGGGAGTGATCCTGCCTGGACCAGTTGCGGACAACACCGTTGTGAATAAGGATCATACCGACGTTGTCGGCAAAGTCGGGGCGTTGTTTCAGTTCAGCTATGGTTTTTGAAATATCCATTATGTCTCCTTTGCTTACGTTACGGTTTTCTTTTCGCAGTTGCCTTTAACGTGTGTATTGATTTCGCATGCCTTGAAATTCTTTTGTTACCATGCGCTGGAATCCTGAGCTTCTGCCCTGAACGGATAGCACTTTTTCTGTTCAGATGATTGATCCGGGTGAGTTCCTTTTGGCTTATGTGGTATTTGCGGGCAATAGAGGAAACGGTGTCTCCCCTACGAACTTTATGAAAAATGGTACGAACCTGGCTGTGGTGAAAAAGGCTTGCCGGCAGGTGGCTTATTTTTTTCCGGATAGATTTTGTTGCCGGCAGTCGGAGAAGATATCCTTTGGGAACATACTTTTTTCCTTTCAGGACCGGGGGCCTCAGGGCCGGATTGAGATGGGAAAAATCCTGGGGAGACACACCGAAATATTTTCGTAATGCGCTGGCTTTGGCAAACCCTTTCAGGCGCAGAGAGGTGCTTGCCCATGGGCGGTCTCTGATAATTGTGGGGTCTTTCTCAAGTTTTCGTGCAACTCTTAATGCTGCAAGAAATTCAGAATAAAAATTTCTGGATGCGAACCTGAAGAGTTTTGAATTGTGGGATGTAAATATATTTTCATAGGAACCGAGTTGTTGCTGAGCCCGAACCATACCGGCCCTTCCGTAATTATAGGCAGTAAGAGCAAGGGGCCAGGAGCCGAGCTGCCGGTGGTTTTCTTTGAGAAAGTCAGCCGCCGCCCGGGTTGCAAGATACACGTCCAGCCGCTCATCAATGACATTGTTTATGGTAAGATATTGCCTGCCCGTTGACCTGGTAAACTGCCAGAGGCCAGCAGCGGCTACTTTGGAATAGGCCCTTGGGTTAAATGAGGACTCAACGTGGGGAAGATAGGCAAGTTCGAGGGGAAGGCCTTTGGCCCGCAGGATTCTTTTAATGGCTGGCAGGTAGGCTCCTGAGCGGATTACTCCCTGTAAAAACCTGTCTTTCTGGCCGATCTGCAACCGTATGTTGTCACGGGCTCTATGAAACGAAGGGTGTTTGTATTTTTTAAAAAGCGCAGAGATGCGTTTTTCATCCCTGCTGGCTGGGGGGGCTCCACTTGCCAGGGTTGAAAGAATGTTTTTGTATCGTTGCCGGGCGATTTTTACGAGCTGTTTGTTGATTTTCGCCGCTCCCGGTGTGTTCCAGTCGACCAGGTTGACAATGGCATAAATAATATCAAGATTTTCTTTGTCATGGAGGATTCCCTGGCGGGTTGTATATGTACCGTAGATTTTTTCCCAGAATCCGACATTTGCTTGAATAATCGGATACAGAGGGAATTGTGACTCTGCCATTGCCGGCAATGCACCTGTTAAAAGGGTAATGAGCAGAAAGATGCGCAAGAGATTTTTTTGAGAAGCAAAAGCCATGGAAAAAGATATCTGTTGTTGTTAAATCAGATCAAGGCATCCTCAACTGATCTGGTCAGTGAGATGAATATTCAGAGGAACGGGTCTTTGTTAATTACTCACTCTTCAGGGAGGTGCGAAATATTACCACAACCATTGTCTCCTGTAACTGAAGAGTTACATTGATCATAGCATATTGCCCGGCAAAAGGGCGAGAAAATTAGACGGGAAAGCGAGGGGTTAATTATGTATATGCCGATAATCGGTACTCTGGGATACATTTTGTCTCCTGACGGGGAAAAAGTATTGCTGGTCCACAGGAATGCCCGAAAGGGCGATCACCACCTTGGCAAGTATAATGGACTCGGCGGAAAAATGGAGCCTGGTGAGGATGTCATGGCCTGCATGGTTCGGGAAATCCATGAAGAGGCCGGGGTCGTCTGCCGGGAAATGTCCCTCAGGGGGACGGTGAATTGGCCCGGATTTGGTGCTGATGGAGAGAACTGGCTTGGCTTCATTTTTCTTATCACAAGTTTTGAAGGAGAACCGAGGAAGAGTAACCCGGAAGGAGATCTTGCCTGGCACCTGCTGACGGAGATGAATGATCTCCCCATGTGGGAGGGGGATCGTTTTTTTCTTCCTCTTGTTTTTGACAACGATCCGCGACCTTTTTACGGGCATATGCCCTACCAGAATGGAAGCCCGGTAAGTTGGGAGTATTCCCGTTAAAGATGTGTAAAACCCTTGCGTTCACGGCTCTTGACAGGTATACTTAATGATTAAAATGTTTGCTTTAATTACAAAGACTTAATGGGGTCGGAGATGACTCCTGAAAAAAACGGGGGAGTTTATTATGAATAAAAACGAAGAGCTTGTTCGTCTTGAAGAGTTTGTTGATAGTCTGCTCAATAAATATAATGATTTGAAAGAGCAGTGTCACGCCCTTGAGGCAACGCTGGCCAGTCGTGAAGAAGAGATTGTTTCGTTAAAATCTGATATTGATGGATTGAAAGACGAACGGTCAGAGGTCGGGAGCCGTGTTTCCGGCCTGCTGGGCCGCATCCAACAATGGGAGTCTGAGCAGGGAGGCGACGAGCCTGTCAACGATGCCGAAGGCATGCAGGGGTCACTTTTCGAGGCAGAAGCTTCGGAAAATGGCTGAAGTCCTCAGGTCTGATTTGTGATGGAAGAGCGCCTTGTCAGCTTCACTCTCTTTGGACAGAAGTTTTCATTTTATAGTGATGCTCCTCAAGAAGAGGTGGATGGGGCTGTTGACATGCTTCGAGAAGAACTTGAGGGGACCGACCTTGCTGCACGAAGTACCGTGCCTTCAAGTACAATGCTGGTGTTGGGCTGTCTGCGGATAGCAGCAAGATATGTAAAGCTTGACCAGCAATACAACGATTTTCGGGCAAGCCAGGGTCAGTCAATTGCTCAACTGATTGATAAGGTTTCCGACAGTATTGATTGAGGAAACAGGAAATGAGCTTTTCTTTTCCCCTGTTTCTGTATATGCTGCAAGCAATTAATAAATGCTATTCCCTGCGCTGTTTGTGATCTGCGGAGTATTGAGCCAACTCTCATTGATAGGGTAGCTCCCCTGTTGAATTATGGAAAACTCTTTTGATTTCCAGACGGCAATATGAGCATGCCCACCTGTGTATTCAGGTTTAATCATTGCGTTGACACGGCAGGGCGGGGATTATTTTTTGTATGCGGCCATTGTGTTTCCATTGGGTACTTGAAAAAATGAGAATTTTCGTTCGAATTCAAGGTGCAGGAAAAGTAAAAATGGCGGTATATTGATCATATGCGGTCAGTTCCAGTTTTCATGTGACGCAGAGATCTGGCGAAAAGGCAGTTTTTCAAGAAGGCCCGTAGAAGTATCCGGGTGGTTTTTAAGTGAAACAGACGGACAGTTCAGGTCCGGTGATCGTAAAACACTTCTGACGAGATCAGGTTTACTTTAGCGTAACCCTCCCGCGGGATGTTAATCGGGGATGTTGTGTGCCGTAAAGTTTTTTCGGCTCCCCATCGGTTTATCGACTGAAAAAGTTCTTGATCGTAGAGCTGTTGTTATAAGCAGCTTTATCGGCCCTCTCAATTGAGAGATATTCTCCACCGCTGTCCTCACTTTACCATCATTAGTATTTAATACAGGCAGTTGCATTTTCGTGCGAGCGTTGTGTGCTGCGTAACATATAGGTGTATTGTAAATGACTGGAACATCAATGTTCCTCATTGTGCTTTTTTCGATATCCGGTGTGTTGATTGGATTTTTTCTTCGAAAAAAACTCATTGAAGGGAACCAGGAAAATATAGAGGCCCAGGGCCGCCAGATTCTGGAAAACGCCCTGCAGGAAGCAGAACAGTTAAAAAAAGAATCTTTGCTTCAGGCAAAAGAGGAAGCCTACAAAACCAAACAGGAGGCTGAAGCTGAGCTGAAAGCGAGTAAACTGGAGATTAAGGATGAACAGCGGCGGCTTGATCGGAAGCTTGATAAGGTTCAGGACGAACTTGATGAATTAAAGGACAAAAGAGAAAGTCTTCACATAAAAGAGCAACAGCTTGCCCAAAGAGATGAAAAAATAACTCGCCAGAAAAAGAGGCTTGACGAGCTGGTAGAAGAGCAGCGATATAAGCTGGAAAAGATTTCGGGAATTGGCCGGGATGAGGCAAAACAACAGCTCATGGTGTCTATTGAGAGCGAAGCCCGGATGGATGCGGCCAAACGGTTGAATCGTATTGAAAACGAGATGAAACTCGAGGCTGACCGAAAAGGAAAAAATATTCTGGCGCTTGCCATTGCCCGTTATGCCGGTGATTATGTTGCGGACAAAACCGTGTCCATGGTTCCGTTGCCAAACGACGAAATGAAGGGGCGGATTATCGGGCGTGAGGGGCGCAATATTCGCGCCATTGAAGCAGCCACCGGAATTGATATCATAATTGATGATACTCCAGAGGCCGTCATCCTTTCCGGTTTTAATCCTGTGAGGAGAGAAATTGCCCGGCTGGCACTTATTCAACTGATTTCTGATGGACGTATTCACCCTGCCCGCATTGAAGAAGTTGTTGCAAAGGTGACAGAAGACATTGAAGTCGAAATCAAGGAAGCTGGTGAACAGGCAACC
>QNYF01000094.1 GCA_003978695.1 Desulfobulbus sp.
AACCTGCAGAGATGAGGATGTTGGGGATTGCCAGGTAACGATTAACTCAGGCTGGAATTGTCTTAATTATTTTTATTTCCACTTCAGAAAATAACAGCGATGCTATTTACCTTTGTCTCCATTCAATTTCCAGCATCAGCGTAATTTATTAAAATAACAAATAAAAGTACATTGACCCGAAGTGTCTGGTGCAGTATTTCATCCGGAATTATGTGTATTTGTCTATAAAATAGTCCTGCCAAAAAAATGGCTTTAACAAAAGCATAGATAAAAAAGTACTCACTGGAAATGTTTACTTTGCAGTTGAATTACAAAATTACACAAGTTTTTAGCAGGTATGTTTACGATCAATTTGATCCCATTTCAAATCTCAACATCAGGAGGCAATAACTACAAAACAATAGAAAATATTTTCAGGCTGTTGCCTGTCCAACGAATTGTATGAATTTTTCATTTTTTTAAAACTGGAGATAAGAATGAAACGTATTTCTGTATTACTCGGTGTCGCTGTTGCAAGCATTTTGCTCGTCAGTTCAGGGGCAATGGCACTGGAAGCAAAACTCGCTGCAAAAACGGTCAAGGCTGGAACCCCAGTCACCGTTGAAGGTATGATTGAAGCTCATCAAGACCTTTATGTGGTTATCAGCAGTGATAAAATGTTTAAGCCCTCAGACGCCCCGGGTTCAAAAGAAAAGGCGCGTTTATCCAAAGGAAAGAAAGGAAAAAACGCATTTGGTGATACAGCTATCCCCCCGGTCTATTACGTTGTAACTAACGTTCCTGACAATCTTGCAACAGTAACCAATGCTGACAAGGGGCAGACAAAGGGCATTTTTGCATTCCCACCTTTCAAGTATAAAGTAAAAGTAAACAAGTTAAAAAAATGGGCCGAAATTTCATCTGACGTGCAGAGCAAACTTGGACCAATCAACACTGATTTACAATGGAAATTTCTGACCTTTACCCATGAAAAGAAATTCGGTATCAATACCATCTCCAAAGAGAAACCCCAGGGGGGCGGTAATGCACGTATGGTTCTGACCGATAAAGGTAAACAGAACGAAGCATGGAATGAAGGTGTAAGTCTGAGTCTTGATAAGAATACTGGAAAATTTTCAGTTACCATGACTCCGTACAAAAACCTGGCTCCAGACACCACAATGGCCGTATATGTGAACGGGCAAAAAATTGATACATTTAAGGTCGAAAAATCAGGCTTCTTTTTTAAAACAGCGAACATCTACATGAACCCTCTGATTGTTTTTGGTGGGGCTTTTATCATTGGTGTACTGTTTGTTATTATGGGGGCTGCTGGTGGCCTGTTTACAGCGGCCTTCCAGATTACTGTTCTTGGCACTAAAGGCCCCATTGGTATCAATGCAGGTAATACCATTAAACCTACCAACCTTTTTCTTACTCTCTGTTCACCGCTTACAGGTTTGTTTACTTATATAAAGGAAAAACGATTTGCAACTCCTGTAGCTGTTCCGTTTGTTATAGGTATCATCACTGGCGCATTCTTTATTGGACCTCCTCTTTCTGCTAAATACCTTAACCTGGCAGCATTTAAATTCTATCTCGGAATCATCTGTCTTGTTATTGGTATTAAGCTCTTTACTGAATCCCTGCCTTCAGCAATTGAGAAGAAAAAAGCTATGAAGGCTATTGTGCAGAAATTTAATGCGGCAATTAAAGAATCTAAAGAGTCTGGTAAAGCTCTTGAGATGGGATCCATAGAATTTGAAAAATTTAATTTTATCAAATTTGACATGAAATTCTGGGGTGAGACCTTTGTTGCGAAACCCCTTATGATGCTCATCGGCGGTGTGATTATGGGGATTATCGCATCATCCTTTGGTGTCGGCGGCGGTTTCATGTTCATGCCTTTTATGACAACTATGGTTGGCTATCCCATGTATCTGGCAGTACCCATTGCCCTTTCCGGCGCTTTTGGGACCTCCATTGGTGGTATTGCCAAATACGTAACCATGGGTTATCAACCTGATTGGATCATGGCTGCATTGATTGCTGCAGGTGCAATGTGTGGCGGTGTTATCGGGCCAAAAATCCAGAAAAAGCTTCCTGAGATTTTCCTCAAAAGAATGCTTGCTGGTGCGTTGATTCTCACCTGCCTGAAGTACACAGGCCTGCTCTGGTTCATGCGTTAAACCCAGGATATCATCCGCTCAGGCTGTAGCTCTGCCTGAGCAAACATTAAAAAAGAAGGGGGACAAACAATCGTTTGTCCCCCTTCTTTTTATGAGTTGTAGTCAAGCCTGGTGGACTTTTGGGGGTCTCCCGCTGGAGCAGGATTGCACCCTGCTCCCCAATATTTCTCACAACCCTATCCCTACAGGTTGTGTGATAAAAAAAGAAGGAATTGGCCATTGGCTATTGGTTCAATCTACAGGATTGAACCGGCGTATACCAGCGTATGAATTTCTCCCCAATTCTTATGACAAGGCGACTTGACTCCCCTTTAACAATGAATTACAATTTTTCCATAAAAGTAATTCAAAAGGGAAAGGCGAAGTTATGCGTAGTACAGTTACTAAAAGAGGGCAGACAGTCATTCCCGCACAGGTGCGTCGACAGTTCCAAATTGAACCTTCAGATGGTTTGGAGTGGTTTGTTGAGGATAATACAATTCGGGTTGTGCCCGTGAAAAAAGACCCTGTCGCTGCCTTTCGTGGGCAAGGCAAAGGGGGGCAACAGCCCGGCTATTGGAGGAGAGACTAGCAGACCGGATGCACGAAAGAAATGCTATGTCTTCGATACGTCAGTAATCCTCACTTTACGGGATAATGAGCCCGGTGCTGAACACGTTTCAGACTTTCTCTATCGCGCTGAACGTGGCAAGGTGAAAGTGTTGATCTCTTTCATCTCGCTAATGGAGGTTTTATACAGAGTGTGGAAAGACGAGGGCGAGAAGGAGGGAAGACTTGCATATGAGCAGATTCAGTCACTACCATTGACGATACATCATTGCTTAAAAAAGCTGCAGCCATTAAGGCTGCCGAGCGCCTTTCACTAGCCGATTCCTGGATAGCAGCAACAGCTATCATGGAAGAAGCGATCCTTGTTCATAAGGACCCCAAATGTGAAAGCCTGCAATGCTCGCAAATGGTACTCCCTTTGAAGAAGAAAAAGGGTGCTTCAGAATAATTGAGGTCGGCAATTATCGGGCCCCAAACTCATTTCGGTAATCAGGAAGAAGATAAAATCACTGCTCAGCGAGATTGTTTGTAACTCTTCAGTTGCACCTCACGGAGTCTACGCTTACCTCGTCGTTCAATTATGCCTGTGTAAGCAGCACAAAGTACGCTTCGCAGTCTTAAATGAACGAGTAAGCCTGGACTCCGAATTTAAGGCACTTCCGAACAGTTAAAGGACGGGGGTTATGCATATTTTTCGCACCCACCTGAAGAATTACGTTCCGACAAACCATTCCCTTTTCAAGCAGGTGGCAAACTCCATGACAAACACAACTGTAACCAAACCCACTCTTTATGTTGCAATTGCCATTTCACTCATTATCGGCTTTCTCGGCGGAGTGGTCTTCAGTATATATAATGCCCCTGATGCCCCTGCCAATGTGCAGCCTGAGAGTACCGGCGCACCGGCCCCCAATACATCAAAAATTGCTCGCCTTGAAGAGGATGTGCAGACTCATCCTGATAATGCGGTGTCCTGGGCAAACCTGGGCCATGCCTATTTTGATTCCAACCAATTTACACTGGCAATAAAGGCCTACAATACATCTTTGGAACTTCACCCGGGAAATCCTGATCTGTTGACTGACCTGGGAGTAATGTACAGACGTAACGGTCAGCCACAGAAAGCCATAGAGAGTTTTAACAGAGCCATCCAGGAAAACCCGCGGCACGAACAGGCACGATTTAATAAAGGAGTTGTGCTTCTGAATGATCTTAACGATCCGGTGCGTGCAGTCGATGTCTGGGAAGAACTACTCATAATTAATCCCCAGGCTTCAATGCCTTCAGGGTCTCCTTTGCGTGAACTCGTTGAAAAGATAAAGAATCAAATCAAATAAGGGCATAAGAGTCAATTAAGGCCATCCTGTCGCCCCGGCTATCAGGTTTATGTCGCACACTCCCATGCTCTCGGCATAATTACTGAGAATAAGAAAAATTATCACTTTTGTCGATTCATCCGGTTTCCTTCTTGACAGTGGTTTTCAAGGTTTATATACTCTTTTGCTATTCTCACATAAAATCATACCGGGTTAAATCCGGCGCACGGGATACCGGGCGACAACCGAAGGAAGGGATATCCGATGAGCAAAATCACAGGTTCGCAGGCCATCATAAAATGCCTGCAGGAAGAAGGGGTTGACACCATTTTTGGTTTTCCAGGCGGTGCGGTTATTGATCTGTATGACGAACTGATGGATTCCGATATCCATGATCTGCTTGTACGCCACGAACAGGGTGCGGTGCATGCCGCTGACGGCTACGCCCGTGCAACCGGCAAGGTGGGGGTTGCTCTGCTCACATCCGGCCCCGGCGCGACAAATGGGGTTACCGCCATTGCCACCGCCTATATGGACTCCATCCCGCTTGTTGTTCTTACCGGTCAGGTTCCCCGAGCATTAATTGGTAATGATGCCTTTCAGGAAGTCGATATTGTCGGCATTACCCGCCCATGCACCAAACACAACTACCTGGTGAGCGATCCCAACGAACTGGTGTCAACCTTGAGAGAAGCCTTCTATCTCGCTTCTTCCGGTCGTCCAGGACCAGTACTTATTGATCTGCCAAAAGATGTTGTGGCTGCCAAGATGTCTTTCCCGGAAAAGAAAGAGATCAAAATGAAAACCTATCAGCCAAATATAGAGCCGCACCCCGGACAGATTTCCAAGGCATGCAAAGCCTTCTTAAAGGCGAAACGGCCTGTTCTTTAT
Organism: Desulfobulbus sp.; assembly: GCA_003978695.1. GTDB lineage: Bacteria > Desulfobacterota > Desulfobulbia > Desulfobulbales > Desulfobulbaceae > Desulfobulbus_C. The sequence continues at coordinate 4,925 of QNYF01000094.1, forward strand.
ATTGGCGGCGGCGTGATACTTTCAAATGCGAACAAAGAGTTGACTGAGCTTGCTGAAAAAACACAGACACCGGTCACCATGACTCTTATGGGGCTTGGTGGCTTTCCCGGAACCAACCCGCTTTCCATGGGTATGCTTGGCATGCACGGCTCATACGCTTCCAACATGATGGTTGCTAAAAGTGACCTTCTTATTGCTGTCGGTGCCCGCTTTGATGATCGGGTAACCGGCCGTCTTGACGCATTCGCTCCTCACGCCAAAATTATTCACATAGATATTGACCCCACTTCGATTTCCAAAAATGTTGAGGTTGACATACCTATAGTTGCAGACTGTAAATACGCATTGCGTGCCATGAATTCGTGGTTTGACGACTCAAAGGATTTTGATGCCTCTGCCATCGCAGAAAAACATCAACCCTGGCTTGAACAGGTGAAAGAATGGAATGACAAACATCCTCTTTCCTACCATGACGAAGGCGATATCATTAAACCGCAATTTGTTATTGAAACAATGAACAGGCTGACTGGTGGTGACGCGATCATCACAACTGAAGTCGGCCAGAATCAAATGTGGACCGCTCAGTTTTACAAGTTTAATGATCCCCGCACGTTGCTCACATCAGGTGGACTGGGGACTATGGGATATGGTCTACCAGCAGCCATCGGCGCTAAAATGGCCTTCCCGGACAAGACCGTCATTGATGTCGCCGGAGACGGCTCTATCCAGATGAATATCCAGGAGCTGGCCACGGCAAAACAGTATGGCGCCAAGGTTAAGGTGGCTATTCTCAACAACAACTATCTTGGCATGGTACGCCAATGGCAGGAACTTTTTTATAATAAACGGTACTCTGCGACGGTCATGGAGGTCACTCCTGATTTTGTTGAACTCGCCAAAGCATATGGCGCAGTTGGTCTGAGGGCAAAAACAAAGGATGAAGTTGAGCCTGTCATCAAAGAGGCTCTTGAAACCGACAATGTCGTTATAATGGATTTTGTCATCAGCCGTGAAGAAGGTGTTTTCCCGATGGTTCCAGCCGGTAAGGCAACCACGGAAATGCTGCTTGTATAAGAGCAGCCCGATAAACTGAACCTCAGGGTTGCAGGTACAACGCTGGTTGTCTGCAGTCTGATCAAACACTTTAGGAACTATCGAACAGGAACAGACCAATGAAACATACACTTTCCGTTTTACTCCAGAATAAACCCGGTGCCCTTTCCCGGGTTACAGGGCTTTTCAGCGGCCGCGGCTTTAATATTGAAAGCCTTTGCGTAGCAGAAACTCTTGACTCCAAGGTCTCCTGCATGACCCTGGTTACCCATGGCGATGACGGTATCATCGAACAGATCACCAAACAACTGCACAAACTCATTGACGTTATCAAGGTCACGGATGTGAGCGAAGGAGAATTTGTCGAACGTGAGATGGTACTTATCCGGGTTAAAGCAGAAAATACAACCCGGGCAGAGGTGCTGCGGGTAATCGACATTTTCCGCGGCAAAGTTGTCGATGTCAGCCCTGCTTCCTACTCTGTTGAAATTACCGGCCCTGAATCAAAGATCAACGCTGTTATCGACATTTTACGGCCCATAGGCATTAAGGAAATCATCCGCACAGGCACCATTGCCATGGCCAGAGCACCTAAAAAATAGCCGTACATGCGAGACGATTTGATACTCTCCTGAAGAGGCATTGCCACCCCGGCCATGCCTCTTTCTTTTGTGTTTTTGTAACTCTTCAGGTGGGTGCGAAAAACTTGTAGAACCACCGTCCTGTAACTGTTCAGGAATGACTTAGATTCGGAATCTATTACCTCTTCATTGAAGACTGTGAAGCATACCTGTGCTGCTTACGCAGGCTTAATTGAACGAAGAGGTAAGTGAAGACTCCGTGAGGAGCTCCTGAAGAGTTACATATATTTTATACAGAGAACAGTACCTCATGAAAAAACCAGGATTACCAATTGCCAGAGAAGGCTACCCTTTCATTCTGTTCTGTGGCTTTACTACACTGGTGTGCAGTCTCCTTCAATGGGAAACAGCAGCCATTACAGGACTCGCAGCAACTGCTTTTGCCACCGCCTTCTTCCGTGACCCGGCAAGAGTAACCCCTGAAGATGAGACAGCGGTAATTTGTCCAGCCGACGGAAAAGTTCTCTTTGTTGAGGAAACATTCGATAATCGTTTTCTCAATAAGGATGTAATAAAAATCTCTATTTTCATGAACGTTTTTAATGTCCATGTTAACCGCATTCCTTTTCCCGGAACGGTGCAAAAGGTGCTGTTCAAACCCGGGAAATTCTATTCCGCAGATAAAGACAAGGCGACCCTGCACAATGAATACTGCGCTGTTACTATTACAGCTTCGGCCGGGAGACAACAATACACCGTTGTACAAATAGCCGGTCTGATTGCCAGACGCATTGTCTGCTGGACCGAAAAAGGTGATACAGTTGAAGCCGGTCAACGGTACGGGCTTATTCGTTTTGGCTCAAGAGTTGATCTGTATCTACCGACCGAGACAACAGTATCAGTAAAAAAAGGGGACAAAGTCAAGGCTGGCGAGACCATTCTGGGCAACCTCCAGCAGTAATTTTATAACTCGTTAAATCCTTCCAGTGTGCTCAGATTCTTTTATCTTTACGTCCATAGCGTAACCCCCTCGTTAATCCCCTCCCCCTTTCCTTACTCATGTCCGAGCCGTTCCTTTCAGAGAATCTACATCCCCTTCCCCTGTTTTGTGGACACAGAACGAAGCCTGTATTCTGGTATTAAAGCATTGTATTGATATGATATGCTCGCCTAGTCTGGATTTTCATCAGTTCAGACGGCGTCAGGCTCTGGGGAACATTATGTGATTATGGTAACCATACACATGTTTGTCTAACTATTCGAATCTATAAAACCATATCAAAATTAACACAATGTTCATGAGAAATACGGGCTAGACATAATGCTTGAAAGTAAAGATCTGTCACGGAGAAAAGGAAGCAATGGTAAGGCTGCCAAGGTAAATTTGCATTCAGCTCTTGTTTAGGACATACAAAAATGCGCGATGCCCTGGTTTTCACTGGGACATCGCGCGATTTGAAAGTTCAGGAGTATTTGAACTCCGGTTGACGGCTATTTACATCT
>QNYF01000181.1 GCA_003978695.1 Desulfobulbus sp.
TGCTCTGGGGAGAAACCTTGGCCTGAGCAGCCCGGTGTCTTGATCGTAACTGTACTTTTCCCTGCCATACCTGCGGAGGTGGTATAGTCCAGCGGACATCCGATACGCTGAGCACGGTCTGGAACAGTGTTTCATTTTTTCCGATGATGACTCTGTTGTTATCCGGGTCAAGGCCGGTCACATACCAGGGGGTGGCGTCTGGCAGCCCCAGTCCCCGTCGTTGGCCAACTGTATATTGCCATATTCCCCTGTGTCTACCAAGTACGTGCCCTGTGGTGGTTGTGATATCTCCGGCTTGGTTTTTGACCCCATGCTCCTCTAAAAAATCCGGAAGATTCTGGCCGCTTAAAAAACAGACATCCTGACTCTCCTGCCCGTCGAAATGGGGAAAACCGATATCTTCTGCCTGGCTGAAGACATCGGCTTTTTTCCAGGTGCCCAGGGGGAGAATAACCCGGTCAAGCTGTTTTGGTGAGAGTCTGCATAAAAAATAGGATTGATCTTTTGCAGGATCAGCGGCTCTATGAAGTTCAGCCCGGCCATTCTTATGAATTATCTGTCCGTAATGACCTGTGGCCATTTTCTCCATACCCTGATTGGCCATTGCATCGAGGAGACGACCACATTTAATCAACTCGTTGCAGACGACACAGGGGTTTGGGGTGAGTCCTTTTGTATAGGAATTGATGAAATAGGAGATAATTGACTGGCTGAAAATCGTGGTAAAGTCCACAAAGTGCAGGGGAATCTGCAGCTGGTCAGCCACAAGCCTGACTTTGCTGAGTTGCTGCTCAAGCCCGGGAAGAGGCAGGAGCATAAAGAATCCATGTACCTGATAGTTCTGTTCAAGAAGAAGGCTGGCAACAACTGTTGAATCCACCCCGCCGCTCATCGCGACCCCGATGGTTTGAGCACAGCTGTTCTGGGTCATAAGAATTTGAGAAACTGTTTACAGTTTGTGGAAATGAAAAAGAAACTTCGCGAAAAAAACGTGACCCGCAGAAGGTGAGTATGTACAAAGACCTACAGCAGGGATGAGAGCACGTCGCATTCACGACAAATTTTCATTTTATCCTTGAGGCCTTTGTTTACAGTGCACTCACATTGAGTACCGTTGAGAAACCAGCAGAGATGGCCGGCCTGATACTCCCAGGCAGGACATTTTTTCTTTTTATCACATTTTTTGTGATTCCAGCAGTCTTTTCGTTTACCCTGCCCGGGTTTGCGTTTATTAACCAGCAGGAAATACACCTGCCGCTCAACGTGCAGGGGAATAGTTCGCCAGCCCTGTTCATAGCTCTGCACGGCCTTTAAGGAGACGCCTAAAAGTTCTGCGAGTGATTTCTGAGTTTTCTCAAGTTTCTTGCGTGCTATTGAAAAGTCTTCGCGGGTCATGGTGTCCTGCCAGGGTAAAAGGAATAGTTGCAGCAGACAAGTACCACAAAGTGTTCTTTTCGGCAACTTTTTTTACAAAGAATTATATTTTAGAAGTTAGCAGAGAATTCTCCAATGGTGTAAAAGTACCATGAAAGCAAAATAATCACAAGACTAAGCGAGTTTAGATAATGAAAAACCAAAAACCAAACGGTGCGGGAGTTGCCCGCCTGATCAGAGCAACACGCTGTTCCTGGCTTGGTATCAGGGCTGTTTTTATCCATGAACAGGCGTTTCGGCAGGAGTTGTTTCTCTGTCTCCTTCTTGTCCCTGTGGGGTTGTGGCTGGGAGAGGGAGGGGTGGAAAAGGCGCTTTTGCTTGGTTGTCTTGTGCTTATTCTGATAGTTGAAATTCTCAACTCAGCTGTTGAGGCCGTGGTTGACCGGATAAGTTCAGAGCAACATGAATTATCCGGCAGGGCCAAAGATCTCGGGTCAGCAGCTGTTAGTCTGGCACTTCTTCATGCCGGTATTGTCTGGTTGTTTGTTCTCTGGTAAGAGTATCTATTCCCGAAGGTGCAGGCTGCCGGAAAGATACAGCGTTGCCCGGCCTCCTATGCTGACTCTATCACCTTCATCACAACAGAGCAATTCTCCGCCTCGACTGGAGATCTGTCGGGCAAGAAGTGTGGTTTTGTTGAGTCTTTCTGACCAGTATGGAATGAGCGTGCAGTGGGCAGAGCCTGTCACCGGGTCTTCGTCAATGCCCACGGAGGGGGCGAAAAATCGGGAGACAAAATCTTCTTTTGCCCCCGGGGCAGTGACAATGCAGCCCAGAAACTCAAGGCCTTTCAGCAGGGAAAAATCCGGTGTTAACATTCGGACATGTTCGGGGCTCTCAAAAACGGCCATCACATCACGTTCGGCGTAAACGGCTACAGGTTTCCGACCTAAAGCCCGGGTCAGCAGGTCGGGGCAGGGGATTTCTTCCGCTTTCCGGCTGGGAAAGTTTAAGAAGAGCATGTCATCAGCACGGCTGACCGAGAGCTCTCCGCTTTGACTGTGAAATATGAGCGGTCCGGGGCCGCAATCTGTAAAAGTATAGAGGACAAAACTGGCTGCAAGTGTGGCATGACCGCAGAGATCAACCTCGGTTGCGGGAGTAAACCATCTCAGCTCGTATTTACCTTTTTTACCGACTAAAAATGCGGTTTCAGAGAGGCGATTTTCATGGGCAATGGCCAGAAGAAGATCGTCGGGAAGCCATGACTGGAGCAGACAGACCCCGGCCGGATTGCCGCGAAACAGAGAGCCGGTAAAGGCATCGACATGATAGTAGGGAATATCCATAGTATCAAACCCTGATAACGGAGTTGTCTTCACCAAATTCATTGGTCACGTACCCGTCGGCCTCGGGTTCGTTGAGCCAGATGTTGCCATCCAGCACGTAACGAAACTGGTAGGAGCAGTGTGCCGGCAGGGAAACAGTGACAGAAAAGCTGCCGTCTTTGAGTTGTTTCATGGGAGTCGCACTCAGGGACCAGTCGTTAAAATCACCAGCCAGTACAGCAGAATCAGCCTGCTCCGGGTTGGGATATTTAAAAGTCACTCTGCATTTTTGACCTGTTGAGGTGTAATTTTTTTTCAACATTTGATGCTCCTTGAAAGGTTGCCTTGTCCATAAAAGGGGAGTATTGAGGTGCAGGTTGAGCCCGTCGGCCTGATCATGTGGTACCACGTTTAAAAAACCCCTTTTAACAAGTATAGTGTAAAACGGTCTGCGCAAGCGGTCAACATAGAATCACCAACGTCGAAAAATGAACTGAATGGAGATCCCGTAAAAACATGATAGGAAAAAAAAGGCCGGATAATCAGAGAATACCTGAACTCCTTGCTCCGGCAGGTACTATGGAAAAATTGATTACAGCTATCCATTATGGCGCAGATGCTGTGTATCTTGGCGGCAGCAGATTCAGCCTGCGGGCACGGGCTGGGAATTTTGATGACCAGGGTATTCGTGAGGCCGTGAAATATGCCCATGACCGTCAGGTCAGGGTGTATGTAACAACCAATATTTTTGCCCATAACAGGGATCTTGAAGGGCTTGAAGAGTATGTGGTCGCTCTTGAGGAAGCTGGTGTTGATGCATTGATTGTCGCTGATCCGGGAATTCTCTTCATCTGTCGACAGGTCGTGCCAGAGATGGATATTCATCTCTCCACCCAGGCAAATGTAACAAATAGGGCAAGTGCCGCTTTCTGGGCAGATCAGGGAGTGACTCGCCTGAATCTTGCACGGGAAATGGGAATTGGCGAGATTAGGGACATTCGGGCCGCGACAGACATAGGGCTGGAGATCTTTGTCCATGGGGCATTGTGTATTTCCTATTCAGGCCGCTGCATGTTGTCTAATTATTTTACAGGGCGAGATGCCAATAAGGGAGACTGCGCTCATCCCTGCCGCTATTCTTACACGATTGTCGAAGAAAAACGTCCTGGACAGTATTTCCCTGTGGAAGAAGACGAACGGGGAACCTATATTTTTAACTCCCGCGATCTCTGCCTGCTGAATCGGTTACCAGAGCTCATTCATGCCGGCGCTGACTCGATAAAAATTGAGGGGAGAATGAAATCCATGGGGTATGTAGGGGCAGTGGTCAGGGTCTACCGGGCAGCTCTGGATTACATATCTGAACAGCTTGCTGCAGGCGAACTCATCAACGATATTTCTTTGCCACAATCTTTTAAGCATGAGATCAACAAGATAGGTACACGTGGGCAAACCGAGAATTTTTTTGACGCTCCCCCTTCATCAACGGACATGCTTTATGATACAATGAGAGTAGATCAACCGTATGCCCCTGTCGGAATTGTGCGAGGCAGGGAACCGCTGCTGGTTGAGGTACGCAACGTTCTGGAAACTGGTGATCAGATAGAGTATCTGGGCAGAGAGCCGGAGCCGCTGGTCTGCACAGTTGTATCCATGACCAAAGAAGATGGCGAGGCTTTAGCACGGGCCAATCCCGGTAACCGGGTCGTACTTGAAACTGATCCAACTGTCCGGCAGCCTGAACAGTATTCGATTTTTCGAAAACGGCTGAAGTAAATCAGACCAGGGAGATCCCTGCTGGTTGCTTTAACAGTGTAATATTGAGCCAAGAGGGCCATGAAAACAGCACTGGATGTTCCTTTTTTACCGGAACCGGGTTATGTCAGGTTTTTGAACGCCTGCGGCACGCAGATTGACTGTGTCCAGTTTTCTCTGGCGTCCGAAGCCGGGCTTGATAATCGCGTCCAGCCGACCAGTCAATACGCACAGGCAGACGTTGTTCCTCTTTTGGCAGATCTGCCGCATCCCCGTAAATACGGATTGCTGAACAGCAGGTTTTACGGACCGGATCTGTTCTCCAACCAGCAGAAATTGCGGAAGATTATTGATGTTCTCGAGCATTGCGCGGAAAAAGAGGTGATCGACGGCATTGTTTTTTGTGATCATTATCTTCTGCAATTGCTGTCCGAGGAGGCACCAGGGCTTGTTTCCAGTCTGGAGGCTGTTCCGGGAATCAACAATATGCTTGATTCCTATGATAAAGTTGAAGCCCAGCTTTCGTATATCAGCAAGACTCGTTTTAAGCAACCCGGCAAGATTATTCTTGATCGTTCATTAAACCGAAAACTTCGTCGGCTGGAGAGAACAGTACGCAAATGCAGAGCTTCTTTTCCGGAGATAAAAATTGAATTGCTTGCCAATGAAGGGTGTCTTGATTTCTGTCCTTACAAACTCTCTCACGATGCCTACATCAGCCTGAGTAATTATGAGGGACGGGACTGCACATATGAGCTGAATTCCACACTTGGCTGCATACGACTTGTGGATGAACAGCCTCATCGTCTTTTGCGCTCTCCTTTTATCCGTCCCGAAGATGTTGCGCTTTACCAGGATTATGCCGACACCATCAAGCTCTGCGGCCGCACCCTGGGAACCGGATTTCTACAGCGGGTTATTTATGCCTATATCCAACAGAAGCACGATGGTAACCTGTTGGATTTACTTGACACTATGGCCTGGCTGGCACCGCAGTTATATGTTGATAATTCTTCGCTTTCCTTTGATTTTGTCGAGATCCTTTCGCTCTGTGACAAGCAATGTGCCTCCTGTGGTTTCTGCCGGGAGCTTTTTTCCACCATCTCCTGTTCCCTGCCTCTGACAATTCCCGATCATCGGAATTTACCTGGCCGGTAAAATTACGGTTTACGGTTTACGGTTTACTCTGTTACCATAGTCGTAAGAGAGCTTTTGCATTGAACTGATCTGGAGGCAGGTATGGACTCTTTTGAAAATCTTCTTGATATTTCCACAAAAATTCACGGACATATCTGTGCAGGACAGGTGATAGGCGTTCGCATGTCCATGCTTGGTCTTGAGCGCATTGGCCTTGATGATCCCAAAGGAGAGGATCGTAAAAAACTCTATGTTCTGGTAGAAATTGATCGGTGCGCCACAGATGCCATTCAATCAGTGACCGGCTGCAGCCTGGGCAAGCGCTCCATGCGCTGGAAGGATTTTGGTATCATGGCAGCAACTTTTGTTAACCTGGAAACCGGCATTGCGGTTCGGATAACTGCCCGGGAAGAATCACGGGAACTGTCAAAAAAATACTACCCTGCTCTTGAAAACAAGTATCAGCAGCAACTTGAGGCCTATAAAATCATGCCTGAAAAAGAGTTGTTTGCTGTTCAGAATGTGGAAGTGGATATTCCGGAGTGTGATATGCCGGGCCGTCCAATGCGCCGGGTTTCCTGTGAGGAATGTGGTGATTATGTCCAGGATTGCCGGGATGTGGAAAAAAACGGGAAGGTTCTTTGCAGGGCCTGTGCCGGGGAGCGGTATTATTCAGTTATCAGTTGAGTAAAGAAGGCTTGCCAGTTTCTCTGCAGTAGAAAAAAAGGGCGTGTTCAATGAAGAACACGCCCTTTTTTCATGCTTCATGCACGATGAAGATCAGCAGCCGCCGATACCTCAACCACCACTCCGGGTGGGTGCTGTCGCTTTTTCTGTATCTGAATTGATCCCGAGAATTGATCCCCGGTTCACTTTAATGCGCACTCCTTCAGCAATCTCCAGGGTAACAACGGTGTCTGTTATGCCGGTAATACGACCGTGGATTCCACCACCGGTGACTACCCGTGCGCCTTTTTTAAGATCATTGAGAAACTGTTGATGCTGTTTGGCCTTTTTCTGCTGTGGTCGGATAAGCAGAAAGTAGAAGACAGCAAAGATAAGAATAAGGGGAATAAATTGTCCTATGTTGCCAGCCGGCCCGGCAGGGGCAGCAGCGCCTGCTGCGTATGCAATTCCAGTCATTGGGATGGTTCCTCCGATGTTAGAGTATTCTATAATGCCTGCTGCCCCGCATCATAAGAGCTGGGCAGGAGATTATTGCCGCTGTTAAGCGTCTCGTTTTGCGTAAAAGTCTTTGCGAAAGGCCATGAAACGATTTTCAGTAATTGCTTTTCGCATATCCGCCATCAGCGAGCAGTAATAATGCAGATTATGAATACTGTTGAGCTGATAGGCAAGTATCTCCCGACATTGAAAAAGATGCCGGAGATAGGCCCGGGAATACTTACGGCAGGTGTAGCAGGAGCACTGCTCATCCAGAGGCCGATGGTCATCCCGGTTGCAAGCGTTTTTTATAACAACTCTTCCCTGTGAAGTAAAGAGCATTCCATTTCTGGCATTGCGTGTGGGCATAACACAGTCAAACATATCCACCCCTCTGTAGACACCTTCCACCAGGTCTTCGGGTGTGCCTACACCCATCAGGTATTTTGCATGACTGTCCGGCAACAGGTGAACAGATTCATCAAGCATTTCATGCATCATCTCCTTGGGCTCACCAACTGACAATCCCCCGAGTGCGTAGCCGTCAAAGCCGATTTCCTGCAGTTCTGCCGCAGCTTCTCTCCGCAGTTTTGGGTACATCCCGCCTTGCAGGATGCCAAAGAGCAGCTGGCCGGTGTTCGATTGTGCCTGTCGGCATCTTTTTGCCCATCTTGCCGTCAGGGCTGTGGCCCTGGCTGCCTCATCAAGAGTTGCTGGGTAGGGGATGCAGGTGTCAAGAACCATCATGATATCAGAACCCAGCGCCTCCTGCACCTGTACGGCAATTTCAGGGCTGAGGAAAAGATTGGAGCCGTCAAGATGCGATCTGAATTCAGCACCTTTTTCTGTTATCCTGGCTAAATCCTGGAGGCTGAAAATCTGAAATCCTCCGGAATCCGTAAGAATCGGTTTATCCCAGTTCATGAAACCGTGCAGGCCGCCAAAGGTTTGTATCAGTTCATGACCGGGCCGAATGAACAGGTGATACGTATTGCCAAGGATGATCTGGGCACCGAGATCAAGCAGGTTTTCTGGTGTCACAGACTTTACCGTGGCCAGGGTCCCGACGGGCATGAAGACAGGCGTGAGTATGTCGCCATGCAGAGTTGAGAGAGAACCGCAGCGGGCCGGACATTCGGTTGACTGGTGAAGAAGGCGGTATGGTGAAGCTGTGGTCATGAGTATTTGGACGTTAAGATTGGGCCTGCCTGGAATATGGAGGTTAAGTAAACGGTGTGCGGACTGCTTAAACCAGGCAGGGCGAATCCGTCAACAAAAAAGCTCATTGTC
>QNYF01000058.1 GCA_003978695.1 Desulfobulbus sp.
TCTGGTCAAGGTGGATAAAGAACTTGATAATGTTTTAAGCGAAGACAGTGGACTTTTCTAAAGGAGTAGAGTCATGAAAAAAACAATTACCCTGATCCTTTTTACTTTACTGCTGATTTGTCAACCGACACTGGCACTTGATCTGAAAACGGCAAAAGCTCAGGGACTGGTCGGAGAAACGACCACGGGCTATCTTGCGCCAGTCAAGCCAACATCGGCGGCCCTGGAGTTAGTCAAGGCCATTAACGCGAAACGCAAACAGCATTACCTGCAAATTGCAAAACGCAACAAAACAGCTCTTACAGCCGTCGAACAGCTGGCCGGGAAAAAAGCCATCCAGAAGACACCGGCCGGGCAGTTCATCAAAATTGGTGGTGTATGGAAGAAAAAATAAACGGTTGAGGCGCTTCTGCACGTTTTTCACACCCACCTGAAGAGTTACAAAAAAAGCAGCGTGACGATGTGTCACGCTGCTTTGTATTTGAGCAAACAACAGGTGATCAGAAAGCGTAGGTAAACTTTGCCCAGATATTATATCCTTCGGTCTTGTTCTCAGCTTCCATTTCCCACTGATTACGCAATGAGAAAAACATATTTTTGTTGTTATACCAGATGCCCGGACCAACAGCAAACACCTGGCTCCGGTGTCCTTCATCAGCTCTAAGCAAATCCTGAACTGGGGCAGGAATAGAGTCATTCAGGTCATAGGAATCATCAGTGGTCTGGGTGTAATAATACCCGTTAACACCGACACGAAGACTCGGGCTCAAGGCATAGGAAACAGAATAGTCAAAATGGAATTCCTGACCGGGATCACGGTCAACAGTGACTCCGTACACCGTTGGCGAATCATCCTGAGTGGTGTTGAAATCATACATGAATTTCCCGGAAAACTCCCAGTTATCCATCATATAGGTGACGCCGACAACCGGCTCAATAGTCCAGAAATCGGTGCCGACTGAGGCCATATTGTAGTCATCCTGCCCGGTCGGGATATAGACGTCTGCCAGAGAAGTAACCACATGGAGTTTTCCCTCCATGAGATGCCAGGCAAGAATAAACGGGCTGTAAATAACGTAAGGCACCGAGGTGTCGTCATAGGAGGTTGTTGATTCCGGCCCTACCGGAACATTAAAATTCAGGTCCACATCCAGAACCGGCACAAAGAGATGCATCCCGTAATTAGCTCCAAGAATCTGCTTATCGCTCATCCAGAGAAAACGGAAGACATTGGCAAGCACTGATACGTCATCAAAGGCTCCGATATCATCGCCATTATCATCCTTCATGGTGTCTGCATTATAGTAAAACATATAGTCTATAAAATAGAAGCCCGGCGGAGGAACCGCACCAGACATAAAGGCCTCTGCACCATTTGGATAATTCTGGCCACCTCCGGCCATGACCTGACTGCTGAACCCGACCATCATAACAGCCAGGCACAGAACGAGTAATTTTTGTATCATTCTTTCCCTCCTCACGTGTTTAAGCGGACATCCATCCACCAAAATAAAGAACTCTTCAGGTGGGTGCGAAAAACCTGCAGAACCACCGTTCTGTAACTGTTCAGGAGTGCCTTAGATTCGGGTCTGCGCTTACCTGTTCACTTAAGGCTGTGAAGCGTACTTGTGTATCGAACAGGCTTTAATGGACGGAGAGGTAAGTGTAGACTCCGTGAAGTGCTCCTGGATAGTTACAATAAATTCTCAGAAAACTATCAGACTTCAGACGTAATTTCAATATATTCGAGGAAAAATGAATCGGTACTCAGGTAAGAGCTTCACATTTTACCGTGACGGATTATAGAGATAAGCAACCAGAACCCCATAACTCCGGCAAGTAAAAAACCAGCCAGACCAACCACGGGAATTCCGTGCCAGTGAGGAGGAATGTCTGATCTGATTATGAGAGAAGAGCCAATGATCTGCGCAGCCAGGACAATGGCAAAGGCAATACGATTTGATGCCCTGTCAAGCGAATTCTCCAGGGCACGAAGTCCACGATGCTCAAACTCCAGTTTCATCTTGCCCCGCCGCAGCTGGGAAATAATGCTGCGTGCTTCGTCGGGCAGGTCACGGAGCAGGGCCAGATATTCCATCCCGGTCTCCCCCACCTCCTTTGCAAGACGGGTGGGTTTGATCTGACCAACCTTTATTCGTTTCAGAAAAGGGCGGGCAAGATTAATGAGTTGAATATCCGGGTCAAGCAGTAAACCGACACCTTCAACAGTGGTCATAGCCTTGAGCATAAGATACAGATTTGGTTTAAGAGACAACTTATGGCGGCTGACAAGCTCCAGTAAATCCTGCAAAATCTTTCCTGCCTTTAACTCGCCAAGGGAGAGATAAAGATACCGATCCATAAAATCACCAATATCAAGCTCCAGGGCGTCCTGATCAAGAGTTCCCTGCTGGCTGGTAACTTTAAGAACACCGGCTGCAACTTTACCCGCATCCGCTGAAACCAGATTAAGGACAAGATCTGCAAAATCTTCACGATCTTTAAGCGACAGCCTACCCATCTGGCCGAAATCAATAAAACAGATGACGTTATCGGGCATAATAAAAATATTGCCGGGATGTGGATCGGCATGAAAAAAACCATGGACAAAAATCTGCTCCATAACCAGATTGGCACCACGTTCGGCAATCAGCGGAAGATCGTATCCCCGTTCTTTCAATGTTTCCACATCAGAGGCTTTAATGCCATCAACCAGCTCAAGTACAAGAAGACGTTCCGTGGACAATTGCGGATACACATCAGGAACATGGATTGAAGTATTTCCTTCAAACTGGCGGCTGAACCTCTGAATATTGGCAAGCTCTATGGTGAAATCAATCTCCCGGGACAGGCTGCGGGCAAACTCGTCTACAATCGACGAGGGCCTGTGCCCCTGAACCTCTTCCAGATGCTCTTCCATGAGATGCGCCAGATGGGCCAGAATCTCAAGATCAATGGCAATAAGATTCTCAATTCCCGGACGCTGCACCTTGACCACGACCTCCCGGCTTCGCCCTCCTCCGGTTTGATGCTGACCTGTCAATAATCGGGCCTGATGCACCTGCCCGATGGAAGCAGCAGCGAGGGGAATGGAATCAAAATATTCAAACACCTCTTCAGGATCCTGCCCGCACTCCTCCAGAAAAATCTGCTGGACCTCCTGGTATGAAAACGGCGGGACACTGTCCTGGAGTTTGGCCAGTTCACTGAGGTATTCAGGGGGGATGAAATCAGGACGGGTTGAGAGGAGCTGACCAAGTTTTATAAACGTTGGGCCGAGCTCTTCCAGAGCCATGCGCAGCCGGGCCGGCCTTGTATGGCGGTCAAGCTGTTCACGAGGTTTGCGATTGATCATCTGCAAACCTGTTTCCAGGTACTGATCTATATGCAGACGATCAACCAGGTCGCTGAATCCGTATTTAAACAGAACCCGCAGAATCCGCTGGTATCTGTTGAGATGACGATAGGTCCGGTTTATTGCACCAAGCTGCCTGATGCTGAACATCAGTTATTTGCCTGCGTTTTTGTTCAGTGCGACCTGGAGTTCTTCAATTTTGCGGCGAAGATCTGCCACATCATCGGCTGTTGCCAGATTGAGCTGCTTGACACGGTCTTCGACTTGACGGGTCAACCAGAGCTCGAGCTGATCTTTGGCAGATTCAGATTTCTTGACCAGATCATCGACAAACTCCTTGCCTTCATCCTTGGTCATTTTTCCCCTGGTGACAAGCTCACCACGGATGTCTTCGATCTTGTCCCGGGTAAGAAAAGCAGCACCAATACCGGCATAAACAACATTTTTAAGCAATTCCTTCATCTTGTACCTCCAGTGTTGATTGACAGACAATCAGATTGTGAAGACATAACAACCTTACTCTTTTGTTATGTCCCTGTGGTACACAGTAAGATCAAACTCACTATCAGCAAGTACTTTTTGCAGGTGACAGGTAACGGCCACTGAACGATGCCGCCCACCGGTGCAGCCTACAGCAACGGTGATATTGTCACGCCCGGCTGCATCATGACTTTTGAGTAAAAACAGCAAACATGGCTCAAGATGAGCGAGAAATTCCCTGCCGATTTCATTGTCCATAACATAGGAAGACACAGATTTCTCGCGACCTGAAAACTCTTTCAACTCGGGAACCCAGTATGGATTGGGCAGAAAGCGGACATCCCAGACTATATCCGCCTCAGGATAACCGTGTTTGAAACCAAAAGAAAAAAGAGTTATTTTTATCATAAAACAAACAGTTATGACGTAGAGCAGAGCACTCTGATACTCTCCGCTTTCTCGCTGATACCACGTTTAAGTACTTCATGATTATAGGCGGCAATGACATCCCGACGCTTAATCATACCAAGCACCCATTGATCATCCAAAGATTCGACTACTGGAATTTCTTCAATACCTTTTACATCAAAAAGCAGCATGGCCTCATACAGGTTGGCATCAGGGGTCAGACACATGACGTCACGACTGCATATTGCCCCCACCAGAAAGCAGCACCGTTGTTCAGCGTCATGAAGAATTGTTTTGACGTCCTGCATGGAAACCACGCCTACCATTCTGCCGGTATGGTTGATCACCGGAAAATAAAAAGAATCCTTGGCTATGGCGAACAGTTCCAGAAGGTGATTGATATTTGCCGTCTCGCTGATAAAATCGACCTCTTCCGTTAGCGCCTTGCCCACTTTAATGGATTTTAATATTGCAACTTCTCGTCCTTCATGAATATTGATTCCTTCCCGGGTAAAATCAACCGTATCAATGGAGTCATGATAAAACTTTGAGGCTGTAACTGTCCCCAGGATGGACGTAAGCATAATTGGTACAATAATCATATAATTACCGGTCATCTCAAAGAGAAGAAACATAGCCGTCATGGGCGCATGGGTCGATGCTGCCAGGAAAGCTCCTATGCCGATTGTGGCATACGCCCCTGGAGTCGCAGTATACTGGGGCAACCAGGCATGAACGACCGAACCAAAGGCCCCTCCGGCCACTGCACCGATAAACAGGGCAGGAGCAAAAACACCACCCGCACCACCTGAACCAAGGGTAATTGACGTGGCAATGGATTTTAAAAAAACAAGCGCCAGCAAAATCCAGAAAACACCATGTCCGGCAAGGGTTTCCTCTATAAACTCATAACCGTCCCCCATGATTTGAGGGAAATAAATACCTATACAGCCGACCAGACAGGCCCCAATTATGGGTTTGACCTGAGGATGCAGGGGCAGTTCCTGGAATTTATCCCGGACATAATAAAAAAAACGGATATGCACCACCGCCAGAAGACCGAAAAGAAGTGCCATAACACCATACAGGGGCATCTCCACAAAGGGATTGACCATATGGTAATCCGGAATTGGGAAGGCAGCGACTTCTCCGTAATAGGCTCTACTGACAACCGTTGACAGAGCAGAGGCAATTACCAGTGCGGCAAAGGAGGAGATCTCATACGTACCAAGCAGAATAATCTCAGCTGCAAAAAAAATACCTGCTATCGGCGCGTTGAAAATTCCGGCAATGCCACCGGCACAGCCTGCGGCAATATACACTTTCATTCTGGCTCCGGAGACCCGAAAACGCTGACCTACCTGGGAGCCGAGAGCTCCCCCGATCTGGGCAATGGGGCCTTCAACACCGGCGGAACAACCTGAGCCGATGGTAAGAGCCGTGGCGGCAATTTTAATAAAAATATTTTTGGCTTTTATTACGCCATTTTCGAGATTTACCTTGCGTAAAAAATTTGTAAAACCATAACCATTGACCTTGCCGGGAAAGAGCAGAGAAAGAGGGATGAGCAGCACCATGCCAGCCATTGGCAGAAGCGGCAGCAGATACCTGTGCCAGCCGCCCTCTTCAATTCGTAGAAGTTCATACCCCTTAAGAAAGAGAAACTGATGAACAAAATGAACAGATTCCCGAAAAACAATAATTGCGCCACCGGCCAATAAACCAATAAGAGCCGCCGTGACAATGAGTGTCGTGTTTTCACCAGGCAAAAAGATTTTCAGTTTACTCCGCATGATCGCTCCGGAATCTCACAGCCAAGAGCTTTCGCCTGGCACAGAAAAAAATTATCAGTCATACCCGCAATATAGTCACGAACTATTGCAGCCGATGATTGAGTGTTTATGTATGCCTTTGACATGGAATGCAAAAAATTCCTTCCGACTTCGTCATTTGTCTGATTGTGTTCAAGCTGACTCATGTAAAAATCAAACAGCTGCTCATAGCAGATATGAATCTTTTCGAAATCAGGTTTAAAGACAGCATTATTATAAATGCGCTCATAATTAAACGCCTTAAGCTCAAGGAGTACCTTTGCAATGTCAGGGCTGAATCCTACCCAGTCATACCGATGATCCCCCTCTGCCGCCTTGCGCACACCTGCGCTCGCCGCTATGACATCAGAGACCAGAGTGTAGACTATTGTTCCGTTACTCGTGCCGAGAACCCTACCACATTGTTCCGGAATTTCATACCGTTCAACAAGGCCAAGCTCTATTGCGTCTTCAATATCCCTGCCAATATAGGCAATGGTGTCGCAAAGTCTCACCACGCATCCTTCAAGGGTCATAGGCTGAAGGTTTGTCATGGGATCTTCCTGTTTTGCTTTAATCAGCCTGTCAAAAGCAGCAAAATCTCTGTCTCGTGCGGGAGAGAGCCTTGTCGCCCTTGCTTCACCGTCATGACAGAGTATCCCGTCAAGCACTTGCAGGGTTAAATTCCAGCCCTGCCCTTTTTTTTCAAAACAATCCAGAAACTGTACCGATTGAATATTGTGTTGAAATCCTGCCAGGCCATATTGACGACATAATCTTTTTAATATTCGCTCTCCCTCGTGGCCAAAGGGTGGATGGCCAATATCATGGCCAAGGGCAATAGCCTCGATAAGGTCCTCGTTAAGCCCCAGAAAACGTCCGACTGTCCGGGCAATCCGGGAGACCATCTGCACATGCAGAACCCGATGCGTAATATGATCGTTATCTATGAGCGAAAAAACCTGGGTTTTGTCTATATAACGGGCATATGACTTGCTGTGCAGAATCCGGTCTGCATCTTGGGCAAAAGGCTGACGATACCCCTTTGTCTCTTCGTGTATGCGTCTGGTGCCATCTTTGCTCTTGCAGGCAAGTGCAGAGAGATTCGCTTCTTCTGCCGAATTCAGCTCAGCAAGCAGTGAAACCAGAAACCTCTGATGTTTTCCCTGGTGCATATTCTTTCTTCCTGTTAACTGATAAAACTCTCTATAGTAGCAGAAAAGTCGTTTACTGCAAGTTGGTTTTCCGTGAAATTCCGCATTTTGACCTGGACAGCATACAGGCCACACAGGATAAATAATGCAGAGCGGCAGCAGGTTGAGAGAAGTAAACGCAAGTCTCCACTGCCGGTGAAATATCAGTGCTGAAAAAAAGAGTTGCCGGACAAACCCATCTGCAAGTATGTTGAACTGGAACTCTTCAGGTGGGTGCGAAAAACTTGCAGAACCACCGTCCTGTAACTGTTCAAATTCAATACTGAAATTCTTTTTTATCAGGAGTGCGGACATGGCCACTGAAAAACGAGCACCAAATCCGGAGCGAGTTGCGTTTCTACGTAACCTCCCGGTTGAAATTAAACAAACTATCACCGGCGAGGAAGCTGAAATTTTTATGTTTGAACAGGATATTCCTGAAACGCTGTATGAGAAGATCAAAGAGTATATCACTGAAGAAAAATAAACTGCACTGGATGTCCCAACAAAGGAGAGCTGAGATGATGAGATCCGCTAAAACACTAATAACCTTGCTGGGGTTTGCACTGGCAGCCCTGTTCACCTGCCAGCCGACACTTGCTGCTGACAAACCTTTTACCTTTGGCCTGCTCATGGTCGGACCGGCCAATGATCACGGCTGGAGCCAGGCGCATTTTGAGGCTGCAAAGGAGATAGAAAAAAAGGTTCCCGGCACCAAAATGATTT
>QNYF01000224.1 GCA_003978695.1 Desulfobulbus sp.
ATAGGTGCCGGGATAGCTCAGTCGGTAGAGCAACGGACTGAAAATCCGTGTGTCCCTGGTTCAAATCCTGGTCCCGGCACCATTAGATTTTATGCGGTTATGGTTTTTTTGCCATAACCGCTTTTTTTTGTTATGGCTGTATCCCCCCCCTGTCCCCGGAAAACAATCGGGGGGCAGTTCACTTTTGAGTTTTCTGATGCCCGTACGCACCTGGTGCAAAAGTTGACCATGGCATGCTGGGCAGCCGTAGACCCCCTGCCCACCGGTTTTCAGGAAGGGCTGGAGATCTTTGATCATAACGCAGTCGATCCGTTGCTCATCACCACATCGCCTGAGCAGGAGTAAAAGAGGTAACACGATATCAGTTTGTAGTTTTGTATACAGACTGAAATGGTATTATGTCCCCGGTTTACAATGTCCCATGTTTTGCAAATGGCAACGAAAAGATATCGGTGAAAAGTATGAGCGGGGATATGCCACGATTTTTTAATTCCGTTGCCGTGCAACAGGGTTCCGATTTCGGAATTTTTTTAAAGGAGGACCCCTGTTATGTTGTTGTTTTGCTTCTTGTTGATCCAGGAATTGTTTGGTATAATTTGCAGATTGCCTGTTCGTGAATGGTCTTTTCGCCGGATCTTTGTGTCGCCTGTCAGTCAACTCCGTGCTCGAGAAATAGAGAGATAATAGACGTTTTTCAGTCATCAGGAACGGGATAAGGTCTCACCTCTCAAGCTGGAAAAAACAAGGCAATGTAATACAAAAGTAACTCTTCAGGTGGGTGCGAAAAACGTGCAAAAAATACATATTCGTCCTGACGGTTCTTTATTCATTGCAGCAAAATGCTGTTTGGACTTGCAGCGTGGTTCGTACCATGAGGCGCTATGTGATCGCCGCTGAGAGAAACATATCAGAAAAAGTATTTTTTATGGAGATTTGGTTATGAGAAAAATTGTCGTTTACCTGATGGTTTGTTCAATGTTCAGCGTTCTGGCTGCTTGTGTTCAGACAGAGAAAACGCAAACGGCACCCGCAAAACCCGAAGCAACTTATCAACCCGACATCACACATGTTAAGAATCCCAAAGTAACGATAAAAACGATGCTGGAAGAACAGCCGCCGGCATATGCGTATCTCCCGTCAGATATCCAGGTAACTGATAAAGCCATCACCATGACAGTTGCTGCCGGTGGATCGTTTCTCACCATGGGAATTCCCGTTCCCGGTATGACAAAACGAGATGTCTATTATTATAAAAATCTGGGTACACCAATTCTTTCCAAACCGGAAGGTCAGCCGGTGTGGAATGTCCAGATAGTCGATATACAGGGCAATGTTTTATACTGGTTTTTTGCCAACACCGAGGATGAAGCAAAAACATTCATTAATGCCTTGTCATACATGATAGCTCACCATACGTGATAGAGCGTGTTTTGAAGTAGATCATTGACAGGATTCAGTGCGTTCCTGTCTGACTTTGCCAGTCAATCAATGTGAGCCGTTTAATTGTGGGGACATAATACCTTTTTTGTAACTTTTCAGGTAGCACCACGATTTTGGCATAACAGTTACCTTTTTTTCTCTTTATTCTCCAGAAGTTCAAACCTGGAAAACAGATTCTTTCTCGGAAAACAAGAGGGGCTTTATGCCGGAAGAATGTATGATAAAACGAAAGACTATTTTTTTCAGGACTCTTCCCGGCACCGGTTTTGCCTTGCTCGCTGTTGCTCTATTTTTCTTTGATGGTGGGCAATGGCCGGCACCCATTCACTTATCCTGACCATGCCGCCGATTCTGGCAGCCCGTTCAACACCAGGGCTCCCCCCCCATTGCACAGTTTTTCCTCTACTAATCTTAGTTTATAAGGATAAAAAATGGACATAAAATTAAAGAGTTACTTTCGTTTTTGCGCAGCCTGTTGTGTTGTTTTTTGGAGTATGTCTTTGGCATGCGCCGGAACTGATAAAGAACATCTGCAGCCGGTTTTTCATCTGCTGCTGGGGAATGAGCATATTTTACCGAAGCCGGTGTATAGGGATGCCGCAGGGTTGCCGGCATTAACGGGTGAATATTACGGTGCCATGGGTGAGCATCCGGTCAAAAAAATAAGCGTGGCCAGTCCGTGGCCCGCGTATGCCGATAAGGATTATCTCAAGGTTGATCTCTTTTTGCCCGCCGATATGACCGGCAAACGGCCCACGGTCTTTTTTATTACCGGTTACAGTATGTATCATTCCGAGAGCTACTACAGTTTACTCTATTTTATGGCCAGTCAGGGATATAACTGCGTTCGTGCCCCATGAACATACCAACCCCGATTTTCACCCGGAGCTGCTGCTTACTATTCTCGATGGCGTTGTCAAACAATTTTCCCCAATCATAGATACCAGCAGGGTGGGGTATGTCGGTCACTCAGAGGGCGGCGGCCTTATTTTTTATCTGGCAAAGGACAGGCCACAGTGGGGAACAAACGGCCGTTTTCTTTTTTCGCTGGCTGCCTGGTGGGGGTTCAACCTGCCGGAAACCGGCAATGTGGACTATCCGGCCAACACCAACATGATCATCCAGATGGGGGACCCGACCCTTGATACGGGCACCGACCCACGCCAGAACATTGATTTTCTCCTGCACAACAATATCCCGGCGAAACGAAAAACATATCTGTACCTGCCAGGTGATGCAGATCATCCGGCAACGCACCGGCTCTCTTATTCATCAACAATTGACATCGGCGGCCAACCCAACCCAAACGGCATTGCCTATTATAATGCTCTGCAGCAGGTTGGCCTGTTTCGACCTCTGGAATCGCTGATGCGCTACAGTTTTGAGGGGGATATCCAGTGGAAAAAAATCGGCCTGCCCGATCCGGGCGATGCCAATTATAATACGATGTATACATTGAACGGCATCACCGTTCTCTCAACTGATGATCCCATGGGTAACCACGATGTTCCTCTTCCCGTAGAAGCGGATCTTGATATCAATTATCTCTGTCGCCAGCATAATAATCCCCGCTGGAAAATGTGCATGCCCTGTGACGATACGAATCGAGACCAGGTATGGCAGCAGTGCAACAACTGACGTTGCCAGGAGAAGATCGTGCAGGGGGGAGCTTGACGGCCTGTCGGAGGAGCGGTTTATTCCATGTATTTTTTTATGATCTGCTGAACCAAACCACTCTGCTGGATTTTTTTATTGGCAGCCTGCAGGCGGGCGATAATCTCCGGGGAAATCTGGAGGTTTGCTGCAAGGTAATAACCCTGATCGCTCATCTGCAGGACCGGAACCATATCGTTAACGGTGAATCCTGATCCCTTCAACACCCGTGGCAGGGTAAATTCGTTGCCGGTAATCAGGTCTGCGTGACCATGAAGAAATACATGGAGTTGGTCTTTCTTGGTTGTTTTGACAATCAGTTCCTTGTCGCGTCGCAGCCCGGCATCCTCCAGCTTTTTGGTAAGGGAATATCCAAGCATAACGGTGGTAGTGTAATTTTTCAGGTCGTCAAGACAACTCACGCGGATGTGATCACGTGATTTCAGCCGATAAAGCCAGGTACGCTTGGGAAGAATCGGTCCGATCCAATGAAAGTGTTTTTCCCGTTCCGGTGACCGGTTAATGGTGTAAATAAAGGAGTTTCCGTCATGCCGGGAGTAATAATAGGAACGTTTCCAGGGATAGGACTCAAGGGCTATCGCCAGTCCGGCTTCTTTGAAAATGGCTTGAACAATCTCGGTTGCTATACCAACATGTATTCCCTGCCTGGTAAAATGAACCGGCTCCAGTTCTTCGGTATAGACAGTGTAGATTCTGCCCTCAGCATGGCTGGTCCCGGCGGGAAGAGCACATGTCAGGAGCACAAGAGGGATGAGGAAACGCAGCAGCGGCTGGATAACTGCTGTCAGGCTACACCATGGTCTCTGCATAAAGAAGGCACTGTCCTGTTGAAAAATTCCTTTAAAAAGAAAGAAGAAGATAACCTGGGAGCAGGCTGACTGCAAATAAATTTTTTGCTCCCCTGGATAACATCCAGGTCTCAATGTATTTTTCTCTTTTCTCTGAAGTTTCTTTGCCTGTTAAGTTGGGTGCGAAAAACTTGCAGGACCACCGGCCTGTAGCAGTTCAGGAGTGTCTCTGGTGTATTCGTTTAAGGCTGTGAAGCGTATCTGTGCTGTTCGGGCAGGTTTAAATGGGTACAAAAGAGGTGCTCCTGAAGAGTTACCTTTTTTCTTTAATTGTTGTATGTTTGTCATTGGAACGGGTGAAGATAAAAACATTCTTTTTTTTGAGTGAGTGGCTATGATTAAGGAGCGTTTAAAGCGGTTACGGGCTTCGTTGCGACGACGAAAACTTGACGCCATTCTTATTACCGAACCGGGAAATCGGAGATATCTGAGTGGCTACAGTGCTGCTGACCATGGTATTCAGGAAAGCTCCGGTGTTTTGTTGCTGCCTGTTACCGGAAAACCGTTGCTTCTCACCGATTCTCGGTTTGAACTTCAGGCTTCAGAAGAAGCTTTGGAGTTTACGGTAGAGTTGTACCGTAAAGGACTTTTTACCCTTCTTAAACAACTGCTGCCCGGGCTTGGCATACAGCGGCTTGCCTTTGAGAGTCATTATTTTCTCCACTCTTCTGCCGCGAAGTTTTCTCTGCTGGCAGAAAAAATTGGCCTGGATCTGGTACCGGTGACCGGAGTGGTTGAGCGCATGCGGGCAGTAAAAAGCGAAAAGGAAATTGCCCTGATCAAGAAGTCGGTTCTGCTCAATGAACGGGTTTTTCAGCTGATCCATTCGACCATTGAACCGGGAATGACAGAAGTTGAGATTGCTCTTGCTCTGGAGTTGACCATGCGGGAGCTGGGAGCAGAAGGGCCAAGTTTTGACAGTATTGTCGCCTTTGGAACCAATTCGGCCAAGCCCCATGCTGTTCCAACGGATAGAGTGCTTGCAAGCGGCGATATTGTGCTTATTGATATGGGGCTTGTCCTGGAGGGATACTGCTCGGACATGACCAGGACATTTGTTGCCGGTAAACCGGGTAAAACCTATCTTGAACGGCTGCGGCTTGTGCGTAAGGCCCAGCTGGCTGCTATTGAAGCGATTCGGGCGGGTGCTGTCTGCCGGGATGTTGATAAAGCAGCCCGGTCAATACTTGACAATGGGGGCTATGGGCGGTTTTTTGGCCACGGCCTTGGACACGGGGTTGGTCTGGTCGTTCATGAAGAACCCGGTCTCGGTCCACGCAGCAGGAAAAAATTGCGTGCCGGAATGATAGTCACCGTGGAACCGGGGATATATCTTCCTGAATGGGGTGGTATTCGTCTGGAAAACATGGCTGTTGTCAGGGAGACTGGTTGTGAGGTGCTTAACGAGGATTGTACAGGACTGGACCTGTAAGTAAACAGGTTAAGATAGCCTGAAAAAATAATGCTGGAAATGTTGAGGATGAAAAGGCCATTGTTAATGATGTCATTTTCTGATAGAAATCATGTCGGTTGATGGAATGGGTCTGCAAATACTTTTTGCAGCTTTTAATAAATAACGACAATACAATAATTATGCGCCAATATTTTATAGACGAGCTTTCTTTTCTGGAACGTGACAATCTGGACAGCTATCTGAAACGCACCTTGAAACCCGGCCCCATTGGCGGCGTTTTCTGGCTTGAGGTGCCGCCTGATCTCCTTGCTCCTCCCCAGCAGGAGCATCCGGATTGCGGCCCTTTCTATCTATCTGTTATTCTTGAGGATACTTCCGTCCGGTTTGAATTCCTGGTACGCAGCTCTCATAATATGCACTGTTCCTGCATCTCGTGGGCAACCCCCGCTCAACGCAGGTTTGTGATGGATTTTGTCGATAATATGCTTGAAGAAGAGTTGATTTCTGTGTGATTTGCCGGTTGCAATGAAAAATATACCCTTAAATGAACGACTGATTTTCGCGCTCGATGTGCCTGATGCCCCGGCAGCGAGGCAGATGGTTGAGCAGCTGGACTCCACTATTGGTTTTTTTAAGGTAGGTTTGCAGCTTTTTCTTGCCGGCGGCTGGCCCGTGATTGACCATATTGCCTCCCGGGGTAATAAGGTGATGCTTGATCTTAAGCTCTATGATATCCCGGCGACTGTTAGGCTGGCTGTTGAACAATTTGCCGGACGCGGGGTAACCTTTGCAACGGTTCACGGGTACGGACCTGTTGTTGAGGCGGCTCTTGCAGCAGATGCTGATGTCAGGATTCTGGCAATTACGGTTTTAACCAGTATGGGCAAAGATGTCCTGAAAGAGCTTAATTTTCAGGGAACTGTGGAAGAACTGGTCCGGCAGCGCACGAAGAGAGTTCTGGAACTTGGCTGTCATGGCGTTGTCTGTTCCGCCAGGGAAGCAGCTATGCTCCGTTCTGGTTTCGGTCACGAATTTGACATGGTTACACCGGGAATTCGGCCGGAGAATACTGCCCCGGGTGACCAGCAGCGCATTGCCACTCCAGAACGTGCCCTGCAGGACGGCGCAGATTATCTTGTCATTGGTCGTCCCATAAGGGATGCAGCTGATCCCTCAGCAATGGCGACCGCCATTCAACGTGATATTTCCAAGAGCCTCAATCCCTGATTTTCACCCGGTTCTACAGCGTTTCAGTCTTTCTCCATCTGTGTGAATCCGTCTCCCGGTGAAAACTGTAGAGTCGTCTTTATTTCTATCTCCCTGCTCTTTCCCGGTTGTTGCTTGACAAGAATCGTAATGTTGGATATATAATTCATTCTTAATGAGTTAACGAGCGGGTGTAGCTCAGTTGGCAGAGCACAAGCTTCCCAAGCTTGGGGTCGCGGGTTCGAACCCCGTTGCCCGCTCCACTGACCTTCCCGGTTAACTCGCCGGTTTGATCCGATGTCCGGGTTAATCGGTTGCAGCCATACATCGGCAGCTGTTCGATGTTCGCGAAGTGGGCTATGCCCGCTTTTTTTATTGCCTTTTTCCCGGAGTTGAGGGAAACGGGAGAGGATAGCGAGAAGTGAGTGAAGACCGGATTATCAGTGAGGTGGAGAGCTTTACCCGTCCCGTGGTTGATGATATGGGACTGGAGCTGGTGGAAGTGCAGTTCAGACGCCAAGGCGGAAGCTGGCTGCTTCAACTGTTTATTGACCGCGAAGGAGGTGTAACTGTTGATGACTGTGCGTCCCTCAGCAGGCAGGTAAGTGCGTATCTTGAAGTGGAAGATATTATCGAGCATGCCTATACCCTGGAGGTTTCATCGCCTGGCGCGGAACGACCATTGAAAAAAAATGAGGATTTTCTTCGTTTTTCTGGTCGAAAAGCACGGATAAAATTACGAGATCCTCTAGACGGCCAACGTGTTTTTGTGGGTCTTCTGGCTGGTTTGAAAGAGAATATGCTGCTGCTGGATGTGGATGGACAGCAGATGAACATAGAATTAGGTGCCATAAAAAGGGCACGTCTGGTCCTGTAAAAACAGAAAAATGAGCCGTTACCAGCGTTAACGGCAACGGTCAAGTCTGGAGAAGGATAATGGCAGGTGGAGAAAATTTAAAACGGATACTCGATCAAATTTGTCGAGACAAGGGAATAGATCGTACCCTGCTGGTAGATGCCATTGAGGAAGCTGTACGATCAGCAGTCAGGAAAAAATATGGCGGACGGCGTGATATCGAAGTGCAGTTCAATGAGGAACTGGGCGAGATTGAGGTATTTCAGTACCGTACGGTGGTAGAAGAAGTTTTTGATGAAGATGAGGAGATTTCCCTGGAAGAGGCCAGAGTGCTCGATCCTGAGGTGGAGCTTGAGGATGATCTGGGTGAAAAAATGGATAATATTGCCGATCTTGGCCGTATTGCCGCCCAGTCTGCCAAGCAGGTAATTATCCACCGTATGCGTGATGCTGAACGCGAAGTAGTGTATGAAATGTACCGCGATCGGGAAGGCTCCGTGGTTAACGGAATTGTCCAACGTTTTGAACGGGGAAATATGGTGATCAATCTGGGAAGAACCGATGCGGTTTTGCCACGAGATGGTCAGATTCCCAAACGGTCTTTTAAACAGGGCGACCGCATCCGTGCTTATCTGCTTGAAGTCAGGCAGGATGCCCGGGATTCACAACTTATTTTGAGTAGAACCTGCAATGAGTTTCTGGTTAAACTTTTTGAGATGGAAGTTCCTGAAATTGCTGAAGGTGTAGTCAAAATTATGGGTGCTGCCCGTGAACCGGGATTCAGGGCAAAAATTGCTGTTTCTTCAATCGAATCCGATGTTGATCCGGTTGGTGCCTGTGTGGGCATGAAAGGGTCCCGGGTGCAGAATGTTGTTCAGGAGCTGCAGGGAGAACGGATTGATATCGTACCCTGGAGTCCGGATCCGGCAAAATATGTCTATAATGCGTTGGCTCCGGCTGACGTGACCATGGTGATTGTCGACGAAGAACAGCATTCGTTGCTGGTTGTGGTTCCCGATGATCAGTTGTCACTGGCTATCGGCAGACAGGGGCAGAATGTTCGTCTGGCATCACGTTTACTGAGCTGGCGTATTGACGTAAAGAGCGAACAGCGTTATGAGAATCTTGGTAATCCCGGATATAAAAGCTTACTTGCGGTTTCCGGTGTGTCGGAACCACTTGCGGATAAGTTCATGGGAGCCGGTATCTATTCATCCGTGAAACTTGCAGAAGCTGAACTGGAAAAGATTTGTGATATTGCAGGTGTTGATGAAGATCATGCGGTGGCGCTAAAATTACAGGCCGCAGAGGTTGAACCGCCTGAGGATATAGTAGAGGATTTATTTGCCCCTCAGGAAGAGGCTGCACCAACAGACAACGAGCCTGATACTGAGCAGCCGCCACCCCGGGTAGAGGATGAATCCGGAAGTGCAGAAGCTGACGGCAATGCCAATGCCGGGGAAGAGCCGGAGTCAGAGGCAGAAGTTGCTCCGTCTTCTGGGGAAAACTCTATTGATGAACCTGGAAATTCCTGATGAAAAAGGGGCATGTCCCCATCCGCACCTGCAGAGGGTGTGGTCGGCGGGTTCCACAGGCAGAACTTGTACGGTTTGTTGTGATGAATGGCATTGTATGGGAAGACGGAGAAAAGACAATGCCTGGGCGGGGAGTGTATTGTTGTCGAAATGCACAATGCCAAAAGCGGTTTGATAAGAAGAGAAAAATGCAGAGGCGATCTTTTCGCCTTCATGCTTGATAGGTAATGACGAGGACGGGGAGTAATTGATGAGCAGGGTCCGCATTTATGAACTGGCAAAAGAAGCCGGTCTCAAAAGCAAAGAGCTGGCAGAGAAGCTGATAGCAATGGGCTATCCGATCACGAGCCACAGCTCTACGGTTGATGACGATATGGCAGCTGATATTCGTCGCAAGGTGTTGGGCAAAGCAACCGCCGATGTCACTGAAAAACCAATCAGTGTGAAGAAAAAAACCACGGTTGTTCGCCGGAAACGTACGACAGTGGTACGGCGTCGTTCCAAGGCCCAGAAAGAAGAAATTGCCAGGCTGGCTGAGGAAGCTGAACGTGCTGAAACTGCTGTGGCTGAGACTGTAGACTCAGAACCTGTAGAATCTGTAACTGATTTAGAAGAAACTGTTGAGGAAACAGCGACAGACGAGGTAATGGGCGCTGAAATTCCTGTTGAGGAAACAGGGTCTACGGAAGAAATTGTCGAAGAAGCGGTTGAGAGAGAAAAAGAGAAGCCTGATTCCGTTGAGGAAGAAACCGACAAAGACGTTCCTGAACAGAACAAAAAACCGGTTAAGGAAGCACCCAAACGGGCAAAGGGGCTGGCAAAAATTGTCGGCAGGGTAGAGATTCAGGTAGAGAAAACCAGGCCTTCCCGTCCCCGTCGTCCTGCCCGTTCTTCTCGTCCCCGCCCACGTGCCGGGACTCCGGGTGGGCCGCAGGCCCCAGTAGATGCCAATCGAGGGGCACCAGGCAAGGGAAAGAAAAAGGGCAAACGAATTGTTGCAGTCAGTAAGGATGGGGAAAACGCAGCCAGAAAGAGGAAGCCGGGTAAGGCGGCCAGAAAGGGTCGTCAGCGTATGGATTTTCGTGGTGGAGGAGATGTGGAATTTAT